>PALS01000028.1 GCA_002706615.1 Methanobacteriota archaeon | reverse complement strand
ATCGAAATCAAACTTGGCCAACAAGGAGAGAAAGCGGCACAAGAAGGTCTGCTTGAGAAGCGAATATGGGAGTGGATACAATCTCAAACCAGTCCTGGAATGAAGGATTTATCGAATGCTTTTGAAAGACATGAAGCAGGACCAGGCGTCGGTTTACTCAAAGGGCTTGGAGTAAATATTGATGGAGGAAAGTTTGTCTGCGAAAATCCTGAAAATATTAGCAATGCGATTGAGGAAAGAACCACATTCATACAAACTTTACAAGGAACTGAGGAAATTATTGAACATTTCAAAGGACGTAAAGGACTAATCGAATCGGTTGTAGTAGTAAACCGAAATTGGTCTATTACAAAGGCAGGTACTGCGATAGAAGATTCAAAACTAAACGAAGTGGTACAAATTGCTGAAATAACGCCTGAAATATTGCAAGGTGAAGCTTGGAAAGATGCTGAATTCAGACCTTACGATGTCGCCCTTGAAGCATCGATGCCACGCTCTGGACGCTCACACCCAATGCAGGCACTGATAGAAAGAATCCGTTCAATATTCCTGGAGATGGGTTTTTCAGAAATTGTTGAAGATTATGTTCAGACTGCTGGATGGAATATGGATGCACTATTTATCCCTCAAGACCACCCTGCTAGAGAAATGCAAGATACATTTTATCTCGATGAACCAAACCAAATACCACTAAATCCACAACTTATGAAACAATGGAAAGAGATCCATGAGCATGGTGGAAAAACCGAATCCAAAGGATGGGGTGGGAAATTCGATGAAGAAATTAGTCAGAAAGGGCTCCTAAGAACTCACACTACCGTTAATACAATTCAATATTTAGCAGAGAATCCAATCGAACCATGTCGTGTTTTCGCAATAGACAGAGTGTTTAGAAAGGAAAGTATCGATAGAACTCATCTACCTGAATTCCACCAAATTGAAGGGATTATCATGGAGCCAGGAGCAAACCTAGGAATGCTGGTTACGACTCTGAAAACATTCTACCAAAAAATGGGATATCCTGAAGTTCGCGTAAGACCGGCTTATTTCCCATATACTGAACCATCACTAGAGGTGGAAGTCAAGTGGCGTGGAAAGTGGTTGGAGTTGGGAGGAGCTGGTATTTTCAGGCCTGAAGTTACTGAGCCTCTTGGAATCAAAGACCCTGTATGCGCATGGGGAATGGGACTAGAAAGACTGGCAATGCTCGTTTTAGGACTTGATGATATTCGACAATTGTATATTTCTGATTTAGAATGGTTAAGAAATCAACCAATACTTTGAGGATGGAATTTTATGCAAAGTCAACCGGTTCCTGAACTGGTAATATTACCTAAAGAAGCATCGGCATGGTGGGGCAGGGCTCTTTCTCTGTTCATTGGAATTACAGCATTATCATCTGCTTTAGGTGTTGTTTTACTATCCTTGTATATGTCATGGGGGGGATCTGATTTTATCGACCAATGGGAAAATGAGCATCCTGGCGAATATCCCGAAAATGGAACGGAAGATGAGCAACGTGCTTGGAATTACAGCATGGATGAATATGAGAATAATGAGAATGTCAAAGAAATGATGCAAGAATATGAGAGTTCTGGCATTTATACAGTATCTTTGATTACCGGNATAATCCTATTTTTCCTTGGTATTCCTGCAGCAATCTTGGCATGGATGAATCACGAAATGATGCTAAAGGTATGTGGGGCTTGGGCGGTTGCTAAGTTGATATCTGATGTAGNAATAAGCATACTATCTGCGAATATTACTGCAAGTTATCTNGATTCTGTGCCGGGTGGNAGTGATTATTCATGGCTTGCTTATACTTCTACAGCAAGTTCTATTTTCTGCGGTAGCACATTACTTGCAATTGTGATTGCAATCTCTTNGATGTACAAGCCAAGTTTGGAGATTCCTGAAAGTGCATTTCATAGCAAAGAATATACAGGTCCCGAATAATCTTTGTTCATGCAAGGAGTACAACTTTTAATGTCTAATACCGAAACTATCCCAGGGATGAGTATCACTCAATCCTTTGGAGTNGTTACCGGTTCAACCGTTCGAGCAAAACATATTGGAAAGGATATTCTGGCTGGATTCAAGAATATTGTCGGTGGNGAATTGAAATCATACACCGAATTACTAATGGAAGCNAGAAATGAAGCNCTGGGAAGAATGATGGCAGATGCTATGGCAAGGGGTGCAAATGCGGTAGTAAATGTCAGATTNGCNACNAGTAGTGTAGCCGGTGGTGCTGCTGAATTATTTGCTTATGGAACTGCAGTTGCCGTAGAGTGAGGTGTTTATTTGGTAGATTTTCAGGTATGGATGATTCCAGTNTTCCTTTTTTCCGTATTACCATCGCTGTTNTTNCTCTTTTCNTTATTATTTGCTGGACGTTATCAAAATGGATTGATTAAGAAATTATTAGAAAGAGAGAACCTATTTTTACAGCAAAATGGCAANGATAATATTCATACGATCACAAGTTTGTATCCAGAACGTGAAATTACTGGTTGTGGGCTGGTGATGACAAATATTTCGATTGGACCNTCNTGGTGGCAGATGTTTGTTGGCGGAATTAAAGCGGGCATTTTTGGTGGTGAAGTTCGTTCATATGACAAGATTNTAGCATGGGGTCGTCAAGAAGCATTACAGAGGCTTCGTGAAGTCTCAAAANTTAATGGNTGGGACGATGTCATCAATGTCAGAATGGAAACTTCAATGTTGCAACAAACCAAAGGTGGTAATGGAAAAACTGGTTCTATTGAAATAATTGCATATGGAACCGGTGTTCGCTAATCTTCTGACTTTAACAGAGAGGCCTTTAGACCCAACCCCTAATCGCAGGATATGCGAAGAACCCGCGTAGTTACAACCATCGGCCCAGCCTCTTGGGATTTAGACAAGATGGAAGCCCTAATCAACTCTGGAGCAGACGTTTTCCGTCTAAATTATTCACATGGAGAACCNGAAGATAAAACCGAATTATATGACCGTATTAGGTCATTGGAAGATAAGCTTGGCAAACCGACATGCATACTTGCAGATTTACCAGGGCCGAAGTTACGACTTGGTAATTTCCCTGGTGTAGTAGTGCTAAATTCAGGTGAGGAGGTCATCCTCAATTGCGGAGTCAAAGAGATGGCAGCGGCTGGAAATTCTCTTCCAGTTGAATATGATGGGTTGTCTGCTGAATTGAAAGTTGGCGACCTAGTATTGTTGGCAGATGGTCTTATTAGATTACAGGTGATTGAAGTTTCTGGAATCAAAGGAAGTACTGTGATGTGTACTGTAATCGACGGAGGCCCGGTCTCTTCACGTAAAGGAATTAATGTTCCAGGTACACTTGTAGACTTACCTGCAATCGGTCCAAAAGATCACGCTGCACTAGCACATGCTCTGAAATCGGGTGCTGATTGGGTAGCGGTATCTTACGTCAGAACTGCAGAGGACATTCGTCCTGCAAGAGAAGCCATCAAAGCCGCAGGCTTCCATACTCCAATCATTGCTAAAATTGAACATCCTTCCGCACTTAGCAACCTAAATTCGATACTCGATGCTGCTGATGCAGTAATGGTTGCAAGAGGCGACCTTGGTGTAGAAATACCACTCGAACAGGTTCCATTAGCCCAACAAAGAATTATTGATTCGGCATTGATGCGTGGAATGGTAGTTATTGTCGCTACTCAAATGCTAGAATCGATGACCTACAGTCCAAGACCAACTAGAGCAGAAGTTAGTGATGTGTCCACCGCTATAAGACATGGAGGAACCGCAGTCATGCTTTCTGGTGAAACTGCATCAGGAGATTATCCGATAAAAGCCGTTGAAACAATGGTCAAAATCGCACAAGCAACTGAGGATGGGCTTACTTCAACAGGTGGAACTCCTGGTGCACTGACCAAATTCCGCTCCACAAGAGCTGTTGCACATGCAGGTGTAGAATTAGCGAGGTTAGCAGAAGCCAGACATATCCTTGTTGCTACACAACATGGAAATGCTCCTCGTCTCGTTGGTGGATATCGTCCGAATGCAAATATTACTGCAGTTACAAATCAGATACGTGCAGCCAGACGCATGTGTTTACTTCCTGGTGTGAGTAGTGTGATGGTCGAAGAACATGAAAGAGGTTCNGAGACTATGCAAAATGCTGTAAGAAAATTGGCTGAATCGGGTAAAATAAAATCCGGTGAGCGCATAGTCGCAATATCAGGTTCTCCACAAGCGATGAAAGGTGCTACTAGCACAGTACGTCTTTACCGTTTAGAGCCAGATGGTTCAATCTCAGGCACCGAATGATTAANTTTAGGTACTATCTTTAACACCTGACCATACCTGAAACAACTTATGGGTCTAATGACAATGGACAAGTCCCTCATCGGAGCGGGCTTAATGATGGTAGTATTGAATCTCGCAGTAATTGCGCCAATGGCTACTGGTGATATGATGGTAACAGCGGTAAATGAAGGTATGTCAGATTTATATCTTGAAGGAATGTGTGCTGATGAGGATTGTAATGATCTTAGTGATGATTGGAAATTATCCACCGAACAGCGTGACTTTTATGGCTGGAGCATAACAAATCTCGAAGATGTTAATGTCAATGGCTCAGAACCTGAATATGAGACGGTAGGACCGGTCACTTATGATGTAACTTCAGAACGAGAATTCATTTCTCATGACGAAGAAAACGGTGAAATGACTTATCGTGAATTTACCACCTATTCATGTTCAGCAGACACCCAGGTGCCTTGCTCAACTGAAATTACAAATCTTAATATCGCATTTAACCCGCAAATAATTGGTGCTACAAGTACAGCTATTGGCGAAGTGATGAAAATTACAAAGACAGGNTTTGCATCTGGAGTGATGAATGTCCAAATGGAAAATGTCCAAGCATCCTACAATGTTAGTAAATATCTTGATTACCAAATGTATAATCTAAAGCCTTTACTTGGCTATATTTATTACAATCCATATTCTGCTGAAACATATTTCCTAGATGGAATGTTTGACCTTTTTGACCCAGCTTATGGTGAGAACTTCTTAGAGGATAACAACCTTTCTTGGCTTGATAATGGAGGAGTACATCCAGAATGGAATATGAGTAACATGACTTATGCTTTTGATGAAGCAGTAGGTCCNGCAGGAGAAGACCTTGCTCTTCGTAATGGAACTGGTCCGTTGGTTTATGCTGCGATGGGAGAACCTGATTGTACACAATCCTCCACAACCATGCTATGGAATTGCCCTAGTGATTCTATTACAATGCAAAGAGCCGAGTTATGGGATTTNGCACANCCNACAGACCTCAATATCACNATTGCNCGAGATTGGACAATGTTTGGTGGAATGGGTAAACTAGTTGTTGATTATGGAGGTCTTGANGACGGCTGGAAAGATGATACTACAGGGGAGTCTGTAAATGCAAGTCAGAGACTTTTGAATTTCTTTGATATGGAGATTGATAATGAGGTCGCAATGAATGTTTTGCATAGTGGTAATGGAACTGATGACCCGACTGGAATACTAGCAGTATCCGAAAGTGGAATGAGTTTCGGCTTATCCTACTTTGCCGACCTGAACAAATCTGCAGCAATGGAAGAATATGGAATTGATAGTGACCAATATGAGACCCTCAACTATTGGGCAATGGACTGGTTAGAAGACAAAAGTTCACTACCATTAATCCTAGTTGGAGGAGAAGGTTACATTACCGCCTCAGAATTCGTAAATGTGTCCTTTGGAGGAGAAGATCCTGTTAATGGTGGCTATTTGGATAATAGCCTAAACATTGGTGGATTATGGGGATTAATCCTTGGAGATACCGTTGAATTAACAGCAGAACAATCAGGAAATATTCTGTTTGGACCAATGGGTCTCACAACACCTAATGGCACCAATCTATTCCTTTATTCTGAACTATCTGGTAAAACAATTCCAGTACCGGTTGAAGACGTNTATGATGGGACACTTGATTTAGAAGATTGGACCTCTGCTGAGNCTCAAGTTTGGAATGATGAACTTCTCGCTGAACTATATGGCATCGATGAAAATTCAGCAGCAGCAATGCGCTTTTTGATGAAGGGTCCAATGTTTGGCGCACTTATTCCTGATTTCCTAATCGACTCGTTTAATACATCTAAGTATCTAAGTCAATCCTTTGATAATTGGCTCTTAGGCTGGCATGACCCTGTAGTTGCCTGGCTTGATGGTGAAGGCTCTGATGATATGTGTGCAGGATGGACGAGCCTTGAAACTAACAAGACATATTTTGGCTCCTCAGTATGCGAGGATGGTGAAATTACCAATGATAAAGGAACTGTCTACAAAATTTGTACTGGAGAATCTACTATGTGTGATAAGGGTGAAATGATTGCAGAAGATGGAAGTAAGCAATTACCTTGGCGAGATGATACAAAGTATGAAGCCACATATGGACTGATTACACAAGAAGACAAGACTGGTTACACAGGTGGATTCTTAACTGGAGAAGGTGATTTAGTTGACCTTTCAGGTTATGGACTAGTCCCGGTAAATTGTGATAGTGAAGGGGAAGTAAAAGGAATACCTGTCGATATTTGCACCGCTAACATGGACCCTCTAACTCGACCTATTCAGGCTAAGTTACTAGATACAGATACAATTCTAGATGCTACACCTGGTGCACTACCTGTATACTTTGGAAGTGAAGTCACCATAAAAGCAGAGAAACTCAGTGGTAGAGTGATTGCAGGCGAATCAACCTCAACTTTCTATCTAGATACTCGTTCGGTTTGGGATCAACAAACACCACCTACAATGGATAATATGACTAAGGTTTTCGAAATTAAAACATCTGGTGAATTAGATGATGAGACTGCAGAAGAATTGAGTAGTGCGGTTGTCACAAACCAGGATTTCATGTCGTACTGGACCAACTTCGATAGTGGAGTCGATTATGTTACAGCCGCATTCTGGGTACTTGGTCCACTATCATTAATTGCAGGTGCAATAATGATTATCCGTAAACCGAGTTTGACCCCTCAACATGATTCTGCCTTTTCTGCAGCAGTAATGATGGAAGAAGAAGCGATGATGTCATCAGAAGAACCTGTTGAAGAAGAAATGATGTCTTCAGAAGTCGTTATTCCTCCCCCGCCAGAGACACCTAAGGAAATCTAATTCTAAGTGGTGAATAAATGGTAGGATGGGTCTCAGCCATCATCGCATCCATTTTTGGTGCAGGTGAAGAGATTGAAGAGATTCTAAATGATGAATCTGAATGACTGATTATTCTTCCCCATCCACAGTAGATTTGTGTCTATTAGTCGTGGCTAAACAAGTAGCTAATATTACTGAAAACAGTATACTAAGAGAAAGTAATTGGCCAGTGCTTTTTGCAGGAGGGAATACTGCAAAACTCAGTAAGATAAATACAGAAACAGAGGTAATAGCAGCACCCCACCTTGCAAAGGTGTCTTTTCTAGTAGGCGGATGTTCAGCACTAGCGTGCGAGAGATAATCTGCGGCAAAGCCCATTCCTAGCAAAACTGCAGGTGCAGTATTTACNCCTCTGTCTCCAACAATGCTAGCCATCCCATCCACTGAAGCACCGATTGCAATTGTACCAATCGCAATCCTCAAAGCACGTTTTGTGGAGTTTGTTACAAGGAAAGAGACCAAGAATACCGCTAGACCTGCTGCTAAAATTTGAGTAATTCTAGTATCTTCAAACGATTTGGCAAGTGAGGCTCCAATAACTAAATCTCCACCAATTTGTCCAGGAATTTCCTCAGACTGTAACAATTGTTCAACATCCTCATAGAAACCTAATGCTGCATCAGCATTTTGTCCATCAATCATTACTGCGATTGCAACACCTGTAGTGACACCATCTCTTTGCAANCGCACATCACCAACAAAACTTGAAGCCGAATCAAATTCAGAAACAGAATCGATGGTTGCATTTTCCAGTCCAAAATCATCAACTGCTAAACCTAGTACTAGAGGCGTACTAATTATTCCAGTTTCAAAAGAGATTACTCCTGGATGATTTCCTAATTGCTCTTGAATCTCCAATACTAGATCTCGGTCTTCCACCGAATCCCCATCAACATCGATAACAACCCAAGCTACTGTACTTGCTGCTAATACATACTGAGATTGCAAATCATTTAATTCATCTAAAGAGGGGTCATCTTCTGGTAAAAACTGCTGGACATCAAACACCTCAACTCCAGAAGGAGATACTAAAGTGATAGATGCTAGTACTAGCAAAGCGATTGGCCAACTCCAAGAAAAATTAGGATTTGGTGATAGCAATTGTGAACTGTTAGATTCTTTTTCCATTACCAAGCGTCTTTTGAGGAAAAAATCTTCCAAGACAAAGCGAGTGAACATCCAATTCAAAATAATTCCAACCGCCATTACCAAGGCAAGAGAACGTTGTGCTTTAATCGGTGAAAATAGGGCTAAAGAAATTGCTGCAAGGGTGGTGAGCATTGCCATTAGCAACATGTGTCGCACTTCATCTCGACTGCGCGAAGATTTACAATACCAAAATGAACCATCGACTGCAACTGCTAAAATTATCGGCATGGCTATGCCATCTATTATTGAAAAGGAGAAGCCAAAAGTAGACAGCAAACCTGCCTCAGCACATACGATTAATCCAATGCCACCAAGAGTGACAGCTGCTACTTGTATATCTCGAAGTATGAAAGCCATAACTGCGGCAAGTATGAAAAATGAAGGAAGTAATACAAATTTCAAATCATCCTCAGCAATTGCTTTTGATTTGGCAAATAGCATGTTTACTCCGGCGGCAGAGAACTCAAATTCTGAATTTTCACTAACCTTTTCAGCCCAATCTACTAAATTGGTCCAATCTACAATTCCTTCATTTCCATCTGAATTTTTTAACCAAACCAGCCAAAGTAATTCATCGGTATCAGGGGCTTGTGTAGCAGATGCTCCTGAAAAAGAAGGACAGGCTACGCCGTAATTGATATCTTTAGGTAGCATTAGTAATGTTGATTGGAAGGCATTCTTCTCCTCATCAGTAATTCCATTTCCACACCAACCTTCATCAAGAGAAGGTAGCAAAACATCAGACCATTTTGTAGCATTTTCCAATGACCGATTCCTAGACTCAAATGCATCATTCCAGATTCCATAAGGAGTTATCAAACGTGAAATTACTACATCGCTTGAATCCCATGAAGTATCTGGGTTAGTTCCATCCAAAAGTTCCCTTTCGATCTGCATCAATTTTTGAACTAAATCGAAATCTCCTGTCAAAGATGCGCCATCATCATGCGTAATCCTAAGGATTAATTGCGAATGACTAGTGTCATCAATTGACTCTTCCTCTACTCTTTGGTCTGCTGGATCATCAAAAATAGCTTCTACATTTAGAACTCCAGACTCCACTGGATTTACAACTATTAAACCCGAACAGATTACCAATCCAGCCATGATGATTAGGCGGATTCTCTCGGGTGACATGCACCCTCCTTACATTGCCTAGCAATCATCTTTGCTTCGCTCTAGACACTGAAAACCGTGAACTGTGCGAATCTATCGTTTAGCGATTCAAGTCCATTCGTTCCATTTGCCAGTGGATTGGTCCTTCCACCACCAAGCATCGCTACCGGCAGGATACTCTGCAACTTCGTAGCCATCTCTCATTTCCCCTCGGTGACCAGGTGGTGGTCCGCGCGGTGAGGCTTGAAGAGGTGCTGGAGAATCATACATCGATGCTGTTTGTTCAGCGAACATCATATCTTCTTCTTGGTAATTCCAATCGATATCTCCGCCTCCTTTACCGCCTCTGCGAACAAAGAGTAGAGAGAGCAATGCTAGCACTACTATTCCTCCAGCAATTCCACCCAAAGACATGGCATCTAATCCGAGGAATCCTTCAGATGTTTCACTTATTTCATCATCTTCTTCTTCCTCTTCTTCGTTTTGTTCCTCATTATCATCATCGATTTCTAATTGACTAGTAGAACAACCTTCGAAATTGACAAACTCACCGGGCGGAGTATCTGAACAATTGTCCAGATAGTCAAAGATTCCATCACCATCTGTATCCAGTGTTGCTGCAGTAGAATTTTCATCAGGAATCTTTGGATCTTCATCTTGGTCATCAGGAATTCCATCATTGTCATCATCGGTATCTAAGTCATCTGAGATTCCGTCTCCATCAGTATCATCTGGTTCCTCAATTACAGTACCACTGGAAGTTACAGTAATTGTAAATTCAGCAGCATTATACATACCTCCTGAAGCCCTGATCAAGAACTCTCCTTGTGTTAGAATGAAGGTTACTTGCCCATTACTATCTGAATAACCATTATCCATAGTAAATCCGTCTTCAAGAATGACAACCGATAGTTCACCAACTGGTAATCCAGTTTCTGCATCGGTTGCTGTAATCAGTAATGCATCACCAGGTGCAGGATTATCTGGCATGAATTCCAGAGTTAGATTTCTCATTACAAGAGGGACCGGGTTTGGCTCAGCTACTTGTGAGCCGATTGCTGCTGTTAGTGTTGCAGAATCGCCTGTACCTTGCTGAACTAGAGCTAGAACGGTGTAGTTACTAACTGGTGATGCCAAGTTAGGTAGTGAAAGGTCAGCACTGGAACCTATTCCCCATGCTATTGACTTGACATTACCGAATAAATCATCAAACATATCGAATGCTTCTTCTTCAGTCAATTCCTCATCTGAGCCACACCTATCATCATGAATATGGTCATAAGGTCTCACCTCAAATTCAGAGTCGATCTCTGTTCCAGTATGTAAGATGTATTCGCTTTCAGAATCTAGATTGAAGTATGCCATCATTTCATTGGATCCTTCCCATTCCTGTCGCCACTCAACATAATTTCCATTATCATCCATTTGCGGAACCGGTTGTACTTGATTTCCATCATAATCTTCTAGAATTACATTTGAAGTATCAATCATATTTTCAGCGACCTTAAAATCACTGTCATATCGATGTTGTAATTTGATTCTATAATTATATTCGCTTGAACTATATTCTGGTTCAGAATTCATTTCCTCACAAATCCTTTCGGAGCCTTCATTCGCAGCAACCCATCCAACCTCTGGCCTTAGCCCTTCATCATAGATGAATGAAGTGAAAGATGCAAAATCAATAGTNGCAGGGTCAAATCCTTCTTGAGGAACTGCAACAGATAAAATTCTAGTCGCTTCTCCAAACTCTTCGTTTAGTGCTACGTTAGTAGTTTGACCAGGCCCTAGCGGACCCAACATATCTAATTGAGCAGGATTGTTTAGTACAATTCCAAAGTGGGCCGCCTCTAACTCTAGACCCTCATCTGGTGCAGTAACTGCTGCACCGATGAATGAAATTGGTGCATCAAATCTAACTTCTTGAGTCCTAGATGTATCTCCTTGTTGGAATTCTAACTCATATGGTTCCTCTTCGGCAATCGAATCCCAATCGAAGTCAGGGAATGCAACATCTATTTTCAATGGAGCAATTCCCAATGTCACACTGAACTCATCTGTAGAAATATCAGATGGTGTAATTGTTATAGCTTGCAANTCTGAACTTGATTCTAAAACATAAACTGGTAGACCTGCAAAAGAGGTTACCTGAGTTAATCCTTCGATTTGTAAAGAACCTTGAGTAACNTAAACAAAGTTTAGACCAATTCCAGTTTTTGTATCACCATTATCCATAGTCGCCTTTGATTGAACGATTGAAATGTATATTCCTGGATGGTTTGGANTGAAGGTNAGNCTTGCAATNCCATTTTCATCTACGTCCATTACTTGTTCAGTAATTACTTCAACAGGGCCTCCTGTAATGAAATTATCAATTATTTCTGGAGTTGGTCGGTTGTTTTCTTCGCTCTCTAGCCAACAATCACTTCCTCCTTTCCAATCGGTCCAATATCCGCCTTCTTCAGATTCAGGGTCTTCTTCCCAGAATCCTTGGTCGGTGTCGTACCTTAGGCTGTCGGTATGTGTCATGCCATCTACATCTTTGTACTCAAGTTCAATGTGATACTCTCCAGAATTAGCATAACTATGTCCATCCCATCCGCTAGGGTCCTCTTCCCAGTCATTTACTGTATAATTAGTCTCTTGGCCATCGCCCCATGCAACTCTAACACTATCTAGATCAGGCTTGTAAAACCTTACATCATCATCTGCTTCAAATGAACGATAATTGTATCCAACATTGACATAGTCGCCACCTGCACTTCCTTGAGTATCAGTGCAACCGAGACTTCCAGGTAGAGGCATTTGTCTCATTTCTGTAAACTCAATGCCCCCAGAGGTACTACCTGAAATTACTAGATCAACAACCCCTCTTTGGTTTGGAAGGTAATTACTAGCATCCCAAGTTGCCCCATTGGATGTCAACTCAATTGTTTCAAATTCATATGATTGCGGATGATTTCTATCATAATCATCATCATAATATTCTCCCATAGACATAATCTCAATGGTCATATCACCATCTAAGTCTTGGCCGGTATAGGTTCCTTCAAGTGTATCAGGATAGTTTACCATCAAATCATGTTCACCTTCAGGAGAAAGACTCTCAACGGCAGATTCACCTAATTGCGGCGATATACGAAGTATTGCAATATCTGCTTCTGCATCAGCAAAGACTCCTGCTGAATCATATGTTTGTGAAGTAACTGTAATCGAACTTCCTAGTTGAGAAATTTCATCTTGCTCGACTAACACTCCTAGAGCAGAAACCATGAACACTTCATCATTATTTTCAATAATCATTGATTCAAGCATCGATGATCTTAGTGACCTTTCAACTTCGATTCGTGCATATGATATTTCACAACTATCGTAATCCTCAAGCGGTTGTGACAATGTCCAACTAGTACTCTCTAGTTCAGGAGCCAATAACACCCCAACATATTCATTTTCCCATTGATATTTCTTGATTAGGTCAGTGCTGACTTGGTATCCTCTATCATTGGTCATTGAGATGCTAAATTCTTCATCATTCCATTCTTCCTCAGAGCGTTGTGTTACTCCCTCACAATCTCCACCAGTATCAAACCAAAGTCTGATTCCCACCTCCAATAAGTGCGAATCATAATCCATGGTTTGCATTGGATATAGTTCATCGAAAATTACAGGTTCTGGCTCATTTGAATCACCATTATCCTCATCTTCGTCTTCAGAATCTTCATCATAGGTTGGCCATTCTGAATCCATGTATCCTCTAGTAGCATTACTCATCCAAGAACCAAAATCTGCTAAGACTTCTCCAGTTTGCTCCCATACTGGATTTTCAGTTGAATCGATTACAATCTCCAAAATATCTTCTGGTAGAGTATTGAAATCATCAAATGCATCATTGACCCAAGGTGCATCTGTCTGCATCTTTAAGGTCCATGCTTGCCCTTCTTGAGTATCTAGTAAGTATTCGTATTGGAAGCGTATGACATCTGGAATATCGTCTCCATCAAGGTCTTGAATGTCGGTTTCAGAGATCACTCCTGCCATCTCAGCAAACCTGAGGACAAATTGTTGGAATGGAGTCATATTGTCAAAATCACCTTCAAATAATGGCTCAGCAAAGGCAGTTAGCCCGTCGATTATTGCTTGTGGATGATCAGAAACTGCAAGTAAAGCGATGTTGTGCATTATTGTCTGTGCTGACTCGAATGGCTTGACATTGTTTGCAAGATTGTCGATTGCCTCTTCCATTGCAGTCCATTGGTTACTTCCTACTAGGCCATTGTAAGCTGCTTCGAACTGGTCAGTTCCTTCAAAGCGTGTGAAGTTTTCAATTGGGTCATATGTTTGAATATATTCTGCTAAATCCTCAAATTGATACATTGTACGAGGAATTGGAATATTGTGAAGGTACAACATCAATCCGGTTATGAATGTGATTCCTGCATCAGCATCGTCTGAATCTAGCATTACCATCAATGACTCAAGGAAGTTTGCTCCTTCAGACATATTGTATTGTGTGTGTCCAGCATTTAGCATGCTGTTCCACAACTGTTGACTTCCTCCAGCACCTCCGCCTTCGGTTGCTACTGCTACGAAATTAGACCATCCACCATTGGAGGTACCTTTTGTTTCTAGTTCATAGAACTCATCAGCAATCAAGGAAAGTGGATTTGCAGAATCCCAAGCGGTATCTACTGCTTGCAGTACCTTTTCGAATTCTCCGCGGAATACCTCTCTTAATTGTGTAGGATCATCTAACGCATATCTTGCCCCATCTTCTGCGAAGATTCTGGCGCCATATGTACCACCCATTGCTGAAACTGGTATTGTGTATGAGCCTTGCCAGGTCATAATGCTTGAATCATCTTCATGCGCACCTGTGGACACAAGTACAACTCTATCTACGAATTGCCCTTCTCCAGGGAATGCAGTTCCTATTGCAGAATCGAGTGGGTCAATATCATATTTTACGATGTCAGCACTGACAAATGTATTGCTTGTGTGTCCCATTGTATATGCTTGAATATCAACTTCGGAGCCGACACTTGCAAACTTGGTAGTTACAAATCCATCAATGCTTAATACGGATACAGAATTACCATTAGTTTCACTATCATTAGGAGCAGCGATTGTAGCAATTGCAGGTTGTAGGGTCATGCAGGTCAGTAAAATCACTATTAGATATGCAGAGCGCTTCATGTTTAGACGTGGTAGTGCACCTATGTATTTGTGTTGGTTTTAGATTCTATCTTAAACATAGTAAATAATTACGATAGATTGATTCCTAAAAGTAGCACTCCATCCTCATTTGTCAATGATGCGCAACTAGAAGATTCGTAATCAACCTCGCTCCAAACTCCCTTATCTGCTACGAATTTGCCACTAGGTAGTCCTAGTGCATCAAGCCAAATACCCATAGGCGAGATTACAACTCCTCCAGAACTATTTGATTGCCAAGAACTAGCAGATTCCATCGCTTCAAGAGATGAAGGACAGTAAGTCTCTGATGAAGTTGTTTCAGTGCCTAAATTGAATAATTCCCTAAGACCTTCTGATTTGCTTGGAGTCTCATTAGTAGTTGGCTCGACGCTGATTAGACTCCATTCTTTTGGATGGTCAATTTCAATAGAAGGTGTGACTAATGTCAAATGAGATGTTAGATTTATTTCTTGGCGATTAGTACCATCACAGTTGAAACTATCTGGCAAACAGCCACGGACATTCAGTGCATTCTCCATAAGTGAATCTACCAATAGCCATGGTCCAGTACGACTTTGTTTGAAATCATCTATTGTGATGAATGTCGCTTTATCTCTACCTTCTGGAATCCATCTTGGAGGATCATGAATTATGAAAATATCCCATTGTGAGGAATGGTCAGCAGCATCCCAATCAATGGTCAGCCACTCTTTTGAAACCATATCTGAAGACTGATATTCACGTAAGTGGATAACATCCAATTTACCTTCAACACGACCGGTCCCCCCTCCAATAATCCTCTCTAGATTTGTTATTGTCACATCCCCGGTCATCTGTATCCCAGTAGGATTGTTTGTACAGGATGCACAATCAGTGCTATGAATAGAATGAGAATCCATCTCGATACTTGCAATCGCTCCTAACTTGAAATCATCAAGTCCTAAGGAATCCATTCCAGAGCGAGTAGTCAATTCGATACTACCAGAAATATGAGAGACCTCATACTCTTCATCGGTTTCTTCTTCAAATTCATAACCGAGTGCAAAAGTGGACAATAAAACAAGTAGCAAAACAAATACTTCTACGTAGAAGAAAGTCTCTGATTCAGTACTGCTCACATGCATCGCAACTATTTACTCCACATGACATTAACCCCTTTTGAAGTGAATGAAACAACCATTGGTAAACCACAATTAGACTTCCAAATGGTGGACGCTGGGGGATTTGAACCCCCGGCATCTTGGTTGCAAACCAAGCACTCTTCCAACTGAGCTAAGCGCCCTACAAGTATGCCGGATGGCTTCTCCTTTTTGAGGATTCACACGCGGTCAACGGTTGCATCACGGTCAGGACCAATTCCTACTGAACTTACTGGTATGCCTAACAGTGATTCTAATTTCTCGATATAGTGTTGTGCTGCAGATGGTAGTCCTTTGAATCCTAGACCTTCATCATTACATTTGTGTGCGATACCAAGCCATTCTTCAGGAGAGAATAATGGGAAGCCCGGCATTGTAACATAAATTGGTTCACAGTCCTCAAGTGCTATTGCAGAAGGTGGCATTTCATTGACTTCTTTATCGCCAATCTTGTAACCAACACAGATCTTGATTTCTTCAAGACCACCTAAAACATCTAATTTAGTCAATGCGAGGTCGGTAAAACCGTTTATTCGATTTGCATGACGCATTACAACAGCATCAAACCAACCACAGCGGCGTTTACGACCGGTTGTTGTTCCAAACTCATGACCTACACTGCCTAGATGGTCACCGTCTTCATCGAATAACTCTGTAGGCATATGTCCATTGCCAACCCTTGTGATGTAGGCCTTTGTAATACCGATAACTCTGTCGACATGCCCTGGATGAATTCCTGCACCATGAGTTGAATTACCTCTCGAAGTTACTGAAGAGGTTACATATGGAAATGTCCCTTGATCGATATCAAGCAAACATCCTTGCGCACCTTCGAGAATTATTGATTCTCCCAACTTCAATGCATTGTCGAGAAGAATGCCGGTTTCTGTTATGGCAGAAGCAAAGCGATTCTTAATCCAAGCGATCTCTTCATCTAGTTCGCTAGAAGAAACTCGCTGCTCGCAACCAGCAGCTTCTAAGGCAGCGTTCTGTCTTTCAGCCATAGAAGTGGTATCCGCATATTCTAAATCAGCAAATCTCAAACCAACGCGGTTTATTTTGTCAGCATAAGTCGGACCGATTCCTCTTCCCGTGGTTCCAATCTTCTTGTCCAATCCATCGAGGTAACGGTGGAATGGTAGGATAATGTGAGCGCGACTGGAGATAAATAGCCTATTTCCTGATGGATCAACTCCCCCTCCTTCAACCCAATCATTGAGTTCCTTATCCAAAACCCATGGGTCGATTACCATGCCATCTCCTAGAACTAATCCACAGTCTTCACGAGTAATTCCAGATGGCAATAGGTGAAACTTTAGTACCCTCTCGCCTAACACTACAGTATGTCCAGCATTATTTCCACCCTGGAATCGTGCAACCCATGTTGCATCTTCTGCNAGTCTATCGACAAGTTTTCCTTTACCTTCATCTCCCCATTGTGCACCTAATATTACTGTGGCAGGCATTGGTATCTCCGATGATTGCGCAGAGCATTAACTCCATGAACTATCCTGCTAATATGATGCAGGAACTGCAAGGGTTTATACGGCACGAACGCACAGTTNAGTTGTTCACAGCAGTTATGCGTCAATAGAGCGCAGGTTGCNGTAAACATTGAGGGCGCTAACCGTTAAGTTAATATACTGTTGGCGGCCACTACATAACTCGGAGTTGAGGAATATGGAAAAAGCGACAAAAGATAGCCAAGAAGAANNAAACCAAAACCGCCAACGTGACAATATCCCGCGCAAAGGGGTAGCAAGTTCACGACCTAGTCGAAGAATAGTCGAGGGTCATACAAAGGCGTGTATAGAGTGTGGAGTAGTAGATTGGTCACAGGACAATAGTAGAGGAGAGGTTTCATGCAATAGTTGCGGACTTGTAGTTGATGAGAATGTAATAGACCCAGGTGCTGAATGGACAAACTATAGCGATGGTGCAGACCGTTCAAGAGTGGGAGCTCCNAAGAGCCACACTCTAGCTGATGGAGGACTAAACACATCCATTTCTCTAAATGACCTAACAAGTGGTGCAGCATCAAGACTTGGAATGAATTCACGCGCTAGAAGNGAATGGCGAAGAAGAAGAACAACTGATGAGCGTTCTAAAACTAGACAAAGTCGTCATCGCAACCTGGTAAAGGCNAATCAAACAATTAGAGACCGTTCAGGATTGCCAAAGNCATTACAGGAAGAAGCCTGTATGCTTTACAGAAGACTATCTGAAGAAGGCTTTGTCACTGGACGTTCAATTGCAGGGATNACTGCAGCNTGCACCTATCTTGTTGCACGAGAAGAAAACCTCCCCAAGCAAATACCAGATATTTGCGAAGCATTTGATATCGGTGTCAAAGAGGTTTCAAGAATGATTAGACAGATATCCTCTAAATTCGGCATGCACAAGGTTACTAAGCCAACAGAATACTTCCCTAAATTCCTATCACAACTAGGAATGCCACCTGCCGTAATTCAAAAGGTCAATGAATTGTGGAAGATTATCGAAGAGCATTCAGAACTATGGCAAGCCAAAAAACCAGCAGGTGTTGCTGCTGCTCTGATTTATCTAGCTGGTAAGACCTCTGGAAACGTAAGAACACAAGCAGAGGTATGCGAGGTTGCTAAGATATCCGAAGTAACCCTACGTGGACTCATCAAGATAATTGATGCACTGATGGTTAGAGCGAGTGAATCAAACATGAATTGAGCCAATGTTCAAGAGTTAGACCTGCCCAGTAGTGCCATGAGCCGCCGTACTAACCAAACCCAACGCAAGGTCAGAATTCCAATTAGCTCAAAGAAAAAGGGCAAGAAGGAAAAGGCCGAAAAGATCGGAGAAATACCTTGCGGCATTTCAGGTTGTGATGGCTGGTCTGACAAACACATGGGTGGACGTTCCTTATCACAAGAAAATGCTATCGATGTATGGGGAGAAGGTGGNTTTTCCACTAGGAAAAACCGAGTAAGAGTCTGCAAATCATGCTACAAATTGTGGAAGAAAGAAACTAAAGATGACGCTAATAACCATTATTGATTCACTTTCACTTTCACCTGTAGGGTCTTAGAAATGAATGTGTACCGTGGTCTTTCATTTCTTTTGTCATGAGACATATGAGAACGACAATTAGGTCGATGATTACAGCAGAAGGTTGTATCATTGCAATGGATGATGGAACGATTACTTGGACTCCACGCAGGGGCGGCTTGAAACGGGTAAGACTAGATGCCCAGGCAAGTGTTATTCTTGGACTAATAGGTCCAAAGGGAAAGATAGATCGTGTTGTGATTGGAGATATTTCAGGTGCTGTGAACATTATTTCATTATCACAAATGGCTGTAATAGACCGCTACGTCACTGGTAAATCCAAGGTCCGTTCACTCTGCTCTTCTTCCATTAGCGGAGAATGTATATTGGTAGGATGTGAGAATGGTAGCATCTACCTCGTAGGACAAAATGTTCCAGACAGAGTGGTAGAACTATTCGAATTAGATGGACCTGCTTCAGCGATGAGAGTTGTGGGCCAATCCCTTCATATCCAGCAAGGATGGAAACGCCTTACTTTGGACTGGACTGGAGAAGAAGTCGGTAATCGTTCAAAAAAGAAAGGCTCACTTATTTTGGCTTGAATCTTCTTTTTCCTNTAACGGCCAAGGCTCACNAGGTGTCAGAAAATACGCTGTNCTNGCTGGACGAGGCCAACTGGAAGGCGAACTCCCATCATTTTCGATTGCAGTTTCAAAGAATTCTAGATGGCGATTCAATACATCATCGATATGTTCTCGGCCCTTTATGGTAGGCCCTCTTGCTGGAACTATACTCTTTGGAGCCAAATCACTTATGATCTCTAATGAGGATACTAAATCGGGTAAGCAGCCACCTGGTAAGTCCCACCTGCTAGGGCTATCAGCCCGAGGTAAAACCGCACCAGAAACTAAAACTTCTCTTTCAGCTTCAAAATACCCCATACCATCACTAGAATGGCCCAATAATTCGATTGCTGTAACTGAGCCATCGCCTAAATCAAATGATTCGCCATTTGATACTTCTAAACACTCGGTTGAGGGCATATCTGAATCATAGCGATTGGCCCATGTGGTGAAAAANTCTCCAGTCTGCATAGCAGAGANNCCTTCACGATGAATATGAATCGGTATTCCACCCCTCAAATCAGCAATATGCTTTGCAGCACCAGAAAAGGGNAAGCGGCGACTTGTTAGNAGAATNCGCTCNAATTCAACAACNCCCTCAATATGTCCTGCAATCCTTTCGGTTTGCAACATTTGNTACCATGTTGTACCTGAATCTACCAATGCCGCAGAAGTCGAACCTNCAAAAATTACCGCGTTGGCATCATGGTGNATNCCGGGTAGTCTAATGATGCGCACAAACAGTCCGAAGAGGCATTGGTCCTTCAATAAGACGACTGCTACTGTCAGGTTGAGGTTAAATATAGGGAGCAAGTCGGCGGAATCATGGCTCGATTCCCTGAAGCAGAAGCGCGTTTGCTTCGAGTTAAGATTTGCATGAAGTGCAATGCACGAAATGCTTGGCGAGCCACAAGATGTCGTAAGTGTGGATACAAAGGACTACGACCAAAGAATGTTGAGCGCAAGGGCGTTTGATTAATTGACCTTATANTCCAATCATTGGCATTACAAATGCCATTGGGCCGCCGACCAATAAGACTGGGATTATTGCTGGCCAGAGAAATACCAACAGTGGGAATTTTCGAGTCACCCATACCATTTCCACATCTTGCTCTTTCAAAGCGAGTATTGCATCATCCAGTTGCTTAGCGCTAGGAGTTCGCGACGGAGCCCTTGTTCTGTGGATTACTTTGGTATTACCATCGGGCATATCTGCCAAAGTTGTTAGAAGCCACACATGATTTTCTTTTACCATGTCAATAGGCATTTTTTCTGCATGCCAAATAAGACGAAGCGAGGTCTCTCCACTCAGAAGATTCTTTGCTGCCATCAAGAAAGGTAATAGCAAAAATGCTAGACCACTCCAAACTAAGATTGCAATTGCTGGTGGTAATGCGATAACAGAAGAAGCCATTGAATCGGGATAAATTACCGGTATCGAAGACCATGTAGGNACCAATATTGAAATCCACATCAGACCTTTACAATCTGCACCGCCATGTATCAAGCGTAATCTCCATGCAAGATCTACTAGGAATATGGGTAATATCACAGCAACCGTCGACCACCAAAGAGTAGTTTGTAAATCGGCATCCCCAACCAAGACCGGCATTGGCCCTTCTATCGCATGAAGCGCTGCNCCTTGGGCAATCCCTACCACGCCGATTAGATACCAAATCATCACCGAAATATCCAACTTATTGCCTGATAGAATATCATTCAATGAAGGTCGACCAATNACTGCTATTGATGCATAAGCAACAACTCCTGCAGCGGTTGCATAGGTATACCAAGGTGCGTCTTGATTCATCAAATCTAAAACCCATAGAAAGATTGCTGGTTTAGCCCAAACTATCCAAAAACTGTTTGGCACTCTTCGGTCCTTATGGTCCATCCATGCAGCTAAGCCCAATGCCAGAAATAAGACGCCAAATCTTGTCCAAGAAATGATATTGGTCGAATCCATGTTACGACGGATGGCGGCAATCACCTTAAAGCCGGCACACATAACGAGAGTTTGTGCGCAGCATTAGTATGGGTGATTTAGATGAGCGAACTCGAAACGAAATTGGGCCAAATAGCGACTGTTATCAATCAAATCGATGACCCGAAGGTACCTCGGAATATTAGAAAAGGTGCAAAAGACGCCTGTGAACAATGGCTGTTGAATAAGGCAAAAGAAATGGATGTCCGTATAGCAATTACACAAGCTAAATTGGAAGAACTATACGAAGACCCGAATATCCCTCCAGAATTTGGAACGCTAATTCTAATGATTAATACCGAATTAGAAAAGTTGCTTAGAGAAACACTTTGATTATTCTTCTTCAAGAATCTGCAAATGTTCCGAGAACTCATTTAANAATTTCTTCATTTCTGGATTTATCTTTCCGACTGCAAGACCCTCTGAAAGCTCTTTTTCAAAGGAAGTGCCAATGCTTGATTGTAGTATGAAGTCAACTTCTTCTTGTGTAGCCTTACCCCTCCTAAGAATTGTACTAATTGCAGANCGTCCTGCAACGAGTGCAACGATTTCATCAGATACTCCAAGAAGTGACTGTAATTGCTTTAGTTTGTGAGATTCGCTCGGTGAAAGATANCCATCTCTGAATGCATCTTCCCAAGCCTCATCGAGCGTAGGAGCACGTTCTGATAACAAAATTGCTAGAGGCCGTGTTTCCTCGATATTCTCGAGTACAATCTTTACGATTACAAATAGTGGTACTGCTAGAATCATACCTAATACNCCCCATAGCCAGAATGAAAATGCAGTGACTAGTAGTAATACTACAGGAGAAAGATCTAGTGCCCTTCCTGCCCATTTNGTTTCAATGTAGTTACCCCAAACCTGTTGATTTGCTAGTAGTAATAATGCCATAACAATCAATGCTATTGGCTTTAACAAAATCAAACCTATAACAAGTGGCGGTATTGTTGCAATAAGAGAACCGATATATGGTACATAATTCATGANGAAAGTCATAATCGCCCATACAAACCACAAATCAATACCGAATGCCCACATAACCATTCCAGCAATAAAAGCGCTTCCAAGTCCACAACCTGTTTTGACAATTATGTACATATTGACACTCTCTTGTATTTGTTTAGAAATCGATTTCACCCTTTCAGAAGTACCGCCTGGCCACGCTCTTTCTATTCTACCAGGTAACAAACTAGCCTCGAAAATTATGAAGATCAAGAAGAATAAAACCGTTATACTGGTAGTAATCATACCACCTATTCCACTTACCATAGTGACGACGACTTCAGTTAGTTCTCCACCTGAACCAACCCCTAAATCTGCAAGATCACCTCCCACGGTACCACTACCGTCAGAAACAGCCTCTTTTAGTGCTGAACCAATTATTGGTACATCCTTCAAATTCTTCCATTTTTGGTTTAATTTACTATTCCATTCGATTTGACGGTCTTCATCTTCAACTAGGCCCTGCGCTTGGTCCCATGCTAAGAAAGCGGCTGAAAGAATAACCAGCATGAATAGCATTAACATTGTAAAGTAGGATAGCAAAATAGGAAATTTATTTCCTTTTGACAACCACTCTGCACCTGGCTTTAACACAAAATAAATCCCTAACGCTATGAAGAATGGTTTCAATACAGACTCTAAATGAATCATTGCTAGGATAAAAACAGTCAGTAAAACAGCAGAGTGTGAGAATGTTGAAACACGGCGGTTAAAACTACCACTATCCCAAGAGGATTTCTTAGAATTAGACTCTGATAATTGTTCAGACATAATATGCTCAAGTGCCATCTACACTTCAAATTGTCTTAAGATTCTGAAGTCTGCTTACTTGTCTTGAATTGAAGAATTAATGCTAATAGCATCATGATACCACATAGATGGAAAGTGGTAGCTGGAGATATCAAACCAGTCTTTACAAACGTCAAATCCCAAACGAGTCCTCCAGTAAGAGGACCTAATATTCTAGCGAAGGCCGAAGCCGATTCTTGAGCACCCATCACTGTGCCCATCTCATGGTCATTCTCTTTGGAACGCTGGGCTAAAATCGCATTGAACGAGGGCTGGAACAATCCACTACCAGTTGAAATCAGAATTACAACCATTCCCATAGTTAACCACAACCACTCTTGTGATACATGCGGTATTAGGGCTAGACCAAGCCCACAAACCAGAGTTCCAAAACGCATCAAATTAATCGAGCCAAAACGTTTGGTTAGAGGGCCGATCAATGCGCCTTGAATGATCATACCATTTATTCCAATGATTGCGAAAACTCTTCCGTTTTCTGCTACAGTGAAACCTAATTGTCCTTCGGTAAATAGTACGAATACTGCATGCATAATAGTAAAACCATAAACAAATATCAAATTGATTGCAATTAAAGTCCCTAATGTGGGCATGCGAGCCACATCACGTAAATCTCTAAACATAAATCTGATTTGCTTTATTGGATTTAAGGACGTAGAATCCTCACTAGATGATTTTATCCTACTTTCAGGTAACCATTTGATTGCAAAAATAAAGGAAATGGATGAAAGTACCGATGCGATTACACATGGTAATAAGTAAGGATAAGTCTCAAAAATAGTGCCTACAAATAACTCCCACTTTTCTGCTGGGTTTGAGAACTCACCACCAATAAATGGGCCGAATGTAAAACCAATACCGAATGATGCTCCAATCAATCCCATTCTCTTAGCAAGATTGGTATGATCTGAGATATCACCAATATATGCCTTCGCTACTGCAATATTGGAATTAAAAGCACCTGCCAAGAAACGTGCTGCTAAAGCCATGAGAAGACTGTTTGAAAGACCNAATACTGTNAAGAATACCGTATTACCAACTANACCNGCAAGAATAACTGGNCTTCTACCGATTCTATCTGAAAGNGANCCCCAAAATGGAGAAAACAAAAATTGAGCCAATGAATATGACATCATCATTAGTCCGACCCATAGGCCGATTTCTAGGATACCTTCNGCGCTTGCNAGGTCTTCTATGAAATAAGTGAGAAATGGAATGATTATTCCAAAACCAATCATATCNATCATGACTACAAANAATAGTATCGGCAAAGCAGAACTCTTACTTTCAAGTTCNGACATGTNAACACCTGTAATCAACTGAGTTGACTATTTGGAGAAGGGTCAGGTGTTAAGCGATCTATGACTCCAGNCAATCNTTGAACCAAGCTATTCTTTGAGGCNCCTCTTACAAGGGCGTTCTCCATAACCTCATCTAAAGTATCGACCGCGATTACTTCGATATNCTCATACTTNGTGTCCAGTAACACATCTTGGAAGTTAGCACGCGGAATTACTACTGTTTTAATTCCACATTGGGCGGCAGCCTCTATCTTAGCAGTAACACCNCCGATAGGCAATACTTCTCCACGGACAGAAAGGCTTCCTGTCATCGCTAAATCTTGACGAATAGGAATATTTTCTAATGCTGAAATAACTGCTGTTGCAATAGTAATTGATGCTGAATCGCCATCGACTCCGTGAGTATCAACGAACTGAATGTGAATATCATAATCTGAAACATCTTTACCTGTTAATTTCTTAATCACTGCACTGACATTGGTCACGCTTTCTTTAGCCAGGTCCGAAAGACCACCCGTGGCGTAAACCTTGCCTCCACTTGCTAATGATGGCGTCACTAGAGCCTCTACAGGTAGCATTATTCCACTGTAATCTGACAACCCAGAATCCGCTCCTAAAACCGCTAAGCCATTGACACGTCCGATACGACTTCCGGAATTTACTGTCAGAGAATACTCTAACCTACGTTCAATCATTCTATCAGCGACTTGCTGTTCTAATGGCTTAGCAATGTTTCTAGCCGCTAATACATGTCTTGAGGTAGTGTATTCTGAACCCTCTTCACATGCTAAATCTCCTGCTATTCGAACAAGACCACCTAATTCTCTAAGTCTAAGACTGAGTTTCCCTCTTCTACCTGCACGACGCTGTGCTTCTCTGAGTATGACTGCAACTCCTGAACGGTCGAAGTGAGGTATCTCTCTTGCAGTTCCTAAATCTCTACGAACTTCTTGAGCAATGAATCGTATCAGTCTACGTCGGTTAGAATAGGTATCAGGCATAAATGAATTAACATACACTTCATATCCATAACCTCGAATCCTACTACGTAACGCAGGATGCATTCCCTGTATTGCATCAAGATTTCCGGCTGCTATTAGAATAAAGTCGCATGGAACTGCTTCAGTCTTGGTAAGAGCACCACTGGACCTTTCTGAGCGACCGGATATAGGGAAGGCTCTTTCCTGCATTGCTGTGAGCAATGCTTGCTGTTCTTCTAGGCGTAGTAAATTGATTTCATCAATATACAAAACCCCTCCATGTGCTCGATGAATTGCACCAGGTTCTACTCGCTCGTGAGCGGGGGTTTCCATTCCACCACTTTGGAATGGGTCATGTCTTACATCTCCTAGTAAACTACCAGATAGGGTTCCTGTGGCATCAACGAAAGAAGGTGCATCTCCACTTTCTCGTTTAACCAATACCTTAGGGATTCTTCCCTCATCTGCTCCACCCATCCTCGAACGTAGGAACATGTAACCAAACATCA
This sequence comes from Methanobacteriota archaeon, assembly GCA_002706615.1. Classification (GTDB taxonomy): domain Archaea; phylum Thermoplasmatota; class Poseidoniia; order Poseidoniales; family Poseidoniaceae; genus MGIIa-K1. The sequence goes on along the minus strand of PALS01000028.1, from coordinate 27,351 downwards.
ATAGTAACATCCCAAACAAGAGAGTAAGTATATCTCCAGACTGAATTGCAACAATTGCAAGAAGGAAGGCTATAGCTACAAAGCCGATCATCAACATTTTTTGATTCTTCTCTTTTTGTATCCTAATCGCTTCACGCTGTGCCTTTACGATACGGTCACCGCGTCCAGCAGGAACTGTTCGAACACGAGGTTCATTCTCATCATCTTCATTAGGATAACAGAGAATATCCTCAAGTGAATCTTGAGGTAACAATTCGGTCATTGAACGTGCAAGCATTGATTTTCCAGTACCTGGGTCACCAATCATCATCATGTGACGACGTTGTTCTGCTGCCTTTCGAATAACGATGGATCCTGCATCCTGACCAATTACTTGATCGACTAATCTTTCGGGAATTGGTACATCGGTAGTAGATACAAAATCAACACTACGAATCCATTCATCGATAGGTGTTGTAGCCAATTCCAAAGTNTCCTTNGAATCAGTACTCCAAACAGTCACCATTTCTTCTTCNAAATCTGAATTATCAGATTCCTCATCAGAGGTTTGTTCGGTCACTTCTTCTTCACTCACAGTTAGTCCCCCTCAACACTCCATTTTAGCCGTTTGTATTTCCCTTNGGCTAATTGGTGCTTTATTNACAGCCANTCACTGTTGGTATTGGTGGCCATAGTAAGCCCACTGCTCCATAGTCCANCCTGCAGGAAGTCCTCCNGGAGGCAGAGGTAGAGCTGCTGCTGGTGGTGCTACCGGCGCTGGCTGAGCCNCTGGTGTAGCAACAGGTTGCTGGAAGATATCTTGAGCACCTCCATACATTGAATTAGCAACAACATCGGTTGCAGGTAGAGCATTTGCCCAATCAACCATCATATCATTGGAACCTTGTTCGTTNTTATTACCACTACGCATGAATAGTAAACCAACTANTAATCCGATGATTACAACTGCTAATACTGATAGAATAACGGTTAGGTTTAGAGTACCTGATTCACCATCATTTGCAGGAGTATTGCTAGATTGTGACTCATCGATACACTTTGTAAATTGACAAGCAGATTCTCTTTCTTCGTTCAGCATTACAAGTTCATTCATAGCTGCANTATGTTGATCGCTTCCTTCTTCCAATTCAGAAATCTGTAATTCTTTTTCTTCGATTTCTATTTCTAGATCAACAAGGTAATCGATTACTAATTGCTCATCCCATGTTGAATCAGGAACAGGTGCTGCCTCATTTGCAGTCCAATAAATTGGGTCCTTNAATTCGAATTTNCTTCCATCAGAAGAGATTGCTACAACCTTTGACAACTTTATTTGGTCTTTCATCCTTAGGCCGATATCATCTATCTGTCCTGTGAATGGATCAAAAGTCCATCCAACACTCTTCATTGTAATATCATGCTGAATAGGATTGTTGATTGTACAAACACCTGTTAATTCATTACAAAGTTGCCATGTTGTTTCAAGGGATGTAATGGTTACATCTGCCTTATTCAAGAACATGGTTACCGATGCAATCTCATCAACATACACATTGNTTACTGAAACTGTAACATCAGCATCAGGGCCTTGGCCTACCAATAGTGGTGTACTGTCGTAAACATCGATTACAAGAGTGTAGATGTTAGAATCATATCGATCTTCAACCTGAATAGTAACTGTTTGAAGACCTGCATCTTCCCAGAACATGGTCAATGTATTGTCCAAGAAATTAACTCTAGCCGCACCTGGNACTGGATTGCTAGCACTGATTATCACTTGGTTGGTATCTCCATCAACATCGGTCAATATCTCNTTTAGGAAGATTACTTTTTGCTCCCCTACTTTCAATCTCAAGCCCTCATATGCTGTCAAATCCAATCTTGGTGCATCGTTAACTGGATTTATTGCAATAGTGATAATTTGGTCGGAGTATTGTTCTCCATCACTAGCACGCACTGTGATTGTAGTTTCGCCATTGACATCAGGGTCTGCTGTTTCGAAATTAAGAGTGAACTCACGTAGTTCTACATCGATGATTTCGGGATTTGTATTATCGATTACCGCTAGAACAAGGTCCTCAGCGCTAGCAATATTTCCACTTGAGTCGGTATCGGTAAGGTAGGCTAGAAGGTCTATGGAACCAACTGAGTCTTCGTTTACATATTGCTTTTCAACACCAGCCCATCGCGGTTGACCATTCTCTATAACATTGAACAGAAGTGTTCCATAAGATGTGTCGGTACCGTCAGAAACCGCTACTTCAATTCCACTTGGTGTAGGATTGCCTTGAACGTATCTGATGTTCTCAAAGTAGACTTCTATCTCTTCAGTAACAGGATGCCAAGCGATGAAATTTGGCGATGTACTCGTAACGGTCAGTCCAGAAATGTCACCGGGTGATTCGGCATCCATGATGTTTGCAGATACTGAAACCTTCTGTTGAGTTTGTACCTTTACTGTAGGGACAGGGTCACTAGAAATTGTTGGCATTGCATTCTTCAAAGCAAAGCCACCTTCTGAAACTTGCCAATCACTAATTTGACCTCTTGCATCAATTGCACGAATTCTGAGATCATAATCTCCNGCACTCATCAACATTGTTGGTTTCAACAAGTACTCCTTGTGTTCATTGGCAGTACCCAAATTGTAAACCTCTTCTTCTCCATTACTGTCCAAAATGCTCTCTACGATGACATCGCTCCATTGATCCATTCCCGCAGGAGAATATTCAACATCAAAGGTATATGATGTAATATCNGTATCTACTCCGTCNTTGTAAGTTGCTTTTGCTTCGACTCGGAAATTCTGTCCACGTTCGATTTGATTATCTCCAATCACTTGTGACTTACGTGATACTGGGATTAAGTCATGAGGTATTACATTGGTTTCATCATTATTTGAGCCCTTAGAATCCATAACTAAATTGCTCAACTCAACACCAAATGTAGTTTGATAATTACTTTCAGGTATTGCTGATGTGTCAATTTGTCCAGAGAAAGTCTGGGTGGCACCTGTTGAAGCGAAGTTAGAAAGAGACTGAGTTGAACCGACATAACTCTTAGTATTGCCAGTCTTGTGATAGAACCTTACGTCTCCTCCGTCGGTATATGCATCTATTCCGTTGTTAGAAACTGTTGCTTGTAGATTCAAAATATCGCCGTTGACATATCCAGAGTCAACGCCTGGATTGGTTACGACCAAGTTGCTTACTCCGACATCGATTAGAGGCGCCATGTTAGAATCAGCTGCAGATACAAGATTTCGATGTGTAGTGTGGTCTCCATCGAGTAGTGCTGCTACTGTTAGGAAATTGTCAGCAGCTGTATTTCCGCCACCTGCTCTAACTGTAGAAATAGGCACAGACCAAGACTTGCTTACGCTGTTTCCGGATGATAGGGTAATGGACTCAAAACCGGTACTTGCCCCATTGAGGAGCCATTTCTTCCACACGTGGTGAGGATGATATTGAGAACCTGCAGAATAAGACTCAGGTGAAACCTCTTCGGTTACAGCAGCGTAAAGAGAAACGGTCTTAGAACCGGCTCCTGTATAGGTGGCTGTAATTTCAATATCCATGTTGTTCCCATTTTCTGATTGAACGATTGCCAAGGAGTAGTCTGTTCCTGATTGTGTATCTCCACCATTCTGGTAGAAGCTGTCATAGGATTGTCCGCCTACTGTGTAGTAAGTCCCTTGATCAGCGTCACCGAATACTACAACCGGTATTCCTCCAGTATATCCTGGAGCGTTCTGAATGTGAGAACGACGGTTGATTGGGCCATCAGATGGCCATCCTGTGGATGATGATTCCCAGAATGAGATGAAAGTGAAGTCTTCAGAAGTACTACCTCCTCCACCGTTTGTCCCGTAAAGAGCATCTAGATTATTGGATGCGGTTACACAAGGACCACACCAATAGGCTCCCATATATTCAGCAAAAACCGGATGACCAGGGCTTGTTGCTTCCATCAAAACTTTTTCTTCTTCAAGTTCGATGGTTTCTTCATTAATTGGCACGACTTCGTTAGAAAATGTTCCTAATACACTGAAAAGCATTAGAAATACTAACGAAATTGCGACTACGCGGACAGACTTCATGCTTCGCGGTCGTACTACGTGGTATTTTAACATGCGCTAATTTTGTCACTCCCCCCTACGGGGGGATTTTCAATGTATAAAATGTAGTTTATCCGAATCGTTCTTGTGGCAAATGCTCTCGGCCAATCATGGCAGAATGGGCGGTTCTACAAGAAAATGAAGGCCGCATTCATATTGTTGAAATCAAAGATGACATGGTTAAGAACAAAGGCTTAGGAGTTTTCAATTCCGCTACACTGCTAGCCGATATTTCAATCGGAGAAGAAGTTTTGATCGGGCAGAAATATCTGACAAGATTGCCGGCAAGACTTCCTGAATTAGTTGCAGGAATGGCTCGTCGTGCTCAAACAATAAGTGCGAAAGATGCTGGTGCATTTATCACTCGTTTAGGCATAGGTGAAGGAGATTTAGTCCTTGAAGCTGGTTTAGGCTCAGGAGGGTTATCATTACACCTTGCCAGGGTCTTGGGTAGTAATGGGCATTTGATGACAGTTGAGCCGAGAGAAGAACATGCTGAGATTGGCTTACTTAACCTTGAGCGCGCTAGTTCATGCTTCCCAAGTTTTCCTAAACACACCCACCTTTCAGGAATGGTAGAAGATGTAATTCCAGATGAAAAATTTGATGCTATAATCCTAGATTTACCTGACCACACACCTGCAATATCCGCATGTGCAGAAAGGTTGGCTTTTGGAGGCCGCATAGCATGCTATGCACCTAGTTCTAGTCAATTAGAAAAGTGCTGGATTGCATGTGAAGATTCGGGATTAAATGTCGAATGGGCTGGTGAACTTATGGAACGTGAATGGGGTCGTACTTCACGTGGAGGAATGCGCCCAGTAAATGGACCATTTGGCCATACTGCATTTTTGCTATTTGCTAAGAAGGTTTGATTACTCTACTACTCTTATTTTTTCTGAACACTTTGGACATGTAAATTTGAATGGGGGCTCACTGCCCCTAGGAACGCCTAGTAATTGGTCACATGAACAACATGTGACCTTACCGTTTTCATCGATTCTAACTTCGTTAAATCCAAGTTCAGCCAATTCTTCCTCTTCTTCCTCTTCCTCTTCGATAACTGGTTTTCTGAAATAGCGAATATATGCCAATAGAAGGAGTGTTAATATCCACCCTGAAGCAAGAGCAGTCATACTATTTTTGTTATTTAATTCCATGAAACCGAAGTTGATTCCTTCTGGAGGTTGTTCGGGACCTTTTACTGTTACAGTAATTGGCTCAGATTCGTCGATAATGGTTGACCCATCAACTTGAGTAACAGCCCTAACAATAATCGAGGCGTCATATCCTTCCAAATCCTGTGTTACCAGTAACAAATTGAAATCTTTACATCCAAGATTGGCTAACTCGAATGATGAGTTCAGTTCTTCTCCACCTACATCTGAAAAGATGGCATTCATCCTCAATGAATTTGTTCCAGTTACTTCTATCACTCCAGATACATCGATATTCGCGTGATTACACACTCTTACCATGATTTTTCGATCATCTTGCATATTCATCTCGAAATTATCCTCGGAAATTGTGAATATTATCACACCATTTGAATCCCAAATTGGCTCGATAGTATATGCTTCAAGTGTAGTGACTAACATATCTGAACGTGCTGAAGATGTTAATCTAAACGTGACAATATCTAGTCCTGCTGATGCTTGTTCGGGTAATGTGCAAGACCATGGTAATGGGATAGAGGACATACTAGGACCTAATTCGATCTGCTGATCTAAATTGCAATCTAATTCCAAGGTTGTAATAGTCATCCAATCAGTTGCAGTGCCCATATTTGTTACAATCACAGTCCCATGTATTGTTTCGCCTGGTTCCGCACTATCATCATCTGACATAATAGTAATTATTCCATCTGCTATTTGTGGAACTAAACTTAGAGTCAACGTGTCATTTACCGTCGAGTCCGATGTACTGGTAACTGTAATCGATAGTGTAGCACCTGATGAAGGAGCACCTGTNGCAATCTCTCGAACACTGAGTGTTAAACTTCCAGATTGCCCTGCTGCTAGATTTTGCGACAAAGAATCAAGGCTTACATCAAACCAATCAGAGCTTTGACTAGTATCTACATCTATCAAGAATGTNCCAGTATCTGTTCCTAGATTAGTTATCACCAATGAGACATTTTTAGCGTACAAAGGAGATGCTACAACCCTTGAATCCACAGAGCCAATACTTACCTCGATACGATTAATGATTTGTAATTCGATNGTGATGCTAGCACTGGCAATACCATTACTAAATCCAATTGTAATATCGTCACTGTATGGTTGTATACCTGCATCTGCGAACAATGTGATTTCTACAATGGTTGAATTATTGACCTCTACCACGACATTCTCATTTCCTGAAACTACACTAATTCCGGATGGTAGACCTAGTAGAGAGGGTTCGAGATTGAGATCTTGAGTTCCTGAATTTGACAGATTAAGGCTGACTGAACCATTTGANCCAGGTACTACAACGAGCCTGTTATCATTTGGCCCTGATATNGTGAAAGCACCAAATGTAGTAACATCAACAATCATTGATGATTCAATGTACNCGCCTGCACTATTGGCACTTGACAAAGTGAAGTTGACGGTGATATTTCCTGAAATACTTGAATCAGCAAGAAGTGTTACATCGATGTATTTTGATTCTCCGCGAGCTAAAGTTACTGGTTCTGGAGTGGTAATAATCATTCCATCTACATCCTCTGCCTCCAGAAGAAGGTCGTCTTCTTCTGTTCCATTATTTGTTAATAGAACAAGAATATTCTCGTTGAATCCAACGTCCATCTTGACTCCGGACGGCAATAACATCGAAAGATTCCATTGCTGACCTACAATCAAAGTGAATTGTACGCTTTCTGTTATCGAATTATCAGAATCTAGAACTCCCGCAAGCGAGAATAAGCATTCATCGCCAGCATAATTATTGGGGTTTGCTGAGATATTTACATCTACTGAAACGCTTCCTCCAGCAGTAATAAAAGTTGTATGATAAGGTAAAATCGCTTGACAGTTTCCACTTTCTACAGAAATGCCCCATGTCCAGTTTGCATCAGCAGATGACAAACTGGTTATGTCTAATCTTACTGTAGTATTTTGTCCAGGCTGGAGCATTACACCAGATGGTATGTAACTAAATCTCAAATCATGAACTGCAGTAACATTGACTACAAGGGTACTCGAAACTGAAAAGTTACCAAATGTAGTTGCTGCGAATAAATCAAATCCATAATATCCTGGATTTTCATAGGCAGGGATAGAAATCCGTAAGGTGGCCATTCTTGATTCACCAGCAGACATATTGTCCATTGTATCATCGAAAAATCGCACTTCCCATCCGTTGGGACTGGACATCAAAATTGTTCCATTAGAATTGTTACCAGTATTGTTCCCACCAGTGTTGTTGCCAGTATTGTTCCCCCCAGTGTTGTTGCCAGTATTGTTGCCAGTATTGTTCCCACCAGTGTTGTTGCCAGTATTATTACCACCAGTATTGTTTCCGCTGGAATTATTACCACCAGTGCCGTTACTGGAATTATTAGTTGATTGATTTGCCCCGCTAGTCCAATTAGCCCAGAATCCTAACAAGTCAGGAGATTGATCAACAGAAAGTAAGAGTGTATCATCTACATTTCCATCATTTGTAACTTCAACACTCAGATTGAGAGATTGACCCGGCTCCATCTCCACTAGTCCATTATCGCCAGTTGTACTTGCATCAATAGCTGGAAGGTAACGTGGTAAAACAGAAAGTACCACACTGATTTCAGTAGTTGTATTGCTTTCAGGTTCGGTTACCGTAATTGTAACCGTTCCAGAGTCACTAGGTAATGCATCAATAGATAACCGAATTGCAATAGAGGTAGAAACTGTAGTTGTTGGAATCACATTACTGATGGTTGTTTGAGACAGTGTAACATTCCAAACACTAGGTTGGTCTGATACTGAAAGATTGTAGGAAACTATTGAAGTGCCATTATTATGAATTGAAAGAGTAAGATTGTCCGCATCACCAGGGCTCATAATCACATGTGGAGTGTCCACTGAAAGGCCAATTGAATCAGCGGCACTAGCCATTGGAACCAATGGAGATAGAGCCATCAACACGACCAGCATAAGGGCTTGGACACGCTTCGACATAGTTAGTCCGAACCCCTGACCCCATTTCAGACAATCGGCCCTAAGGGCCGACATAAATCAATTCAGCAATGATTTGATTTTGTCGTCATTCAGAACTTCCCAGGGGAATTCTCCTTCCACTCCAGGAGTTCGTCCAAAATGACCTCCTGCGGCGGTTGAAAGATAGATTGGGCGCAGTAAATCCAAGTTGCTAGAAATTGCTTTTGGAGTGAAATCAAAAGTAGCAGCAACCTTTCTTGTCAGTTCGCCATCTGAGAGTTCAGAAGTTCCAAATGATTCTGCCCTCATACTGACGGGTGTTGCTACACCGATTACATACGCAAGTTGGATTTCACATTTTGTAGCCAAGCCTGAAGCCACTACATGCTTAGCAGCCCAACGGGCAGCATATGCAGCAGAACGGTCGACTTTTGAGGGATCTTTACCTGAAAAAGCCCCTCCACCGTGACGCCCCATTCCTCCATAGGTGTCAACAATTATTTTGCGACCTGTTAATCCTGCATCTGAAAAGGGACCTCCTGGGTCGGCGAAGCGACCTGTTCCATTGACGATTAGCCGATAATTTGAGTCCAANAATTCAGTTGGAATTGCATCTTCAACAACATGCTTTCGAATTTGNTCAGTCACATATTCTCTTTCTTTCAANTCATCACCTTGGAATTGGTCTTTAAGAGCAGAATCATGTTGTATTGCAATGACCACTGTNTGAACCTTNGAGGGATTCCCATTACTATCGTATTCAATCGTAACCTGGCTTTTGGCATCAGGTCGTGCCCAAGGTAAAGTTCCATCTTTCCTACAATTTGTCATACGTCGAGTTAATCTCTGAGAAAGAGCAGCAGCTAATGGGAAATATCTCCCTTCTAATGCGGGATATGATTCGGTTTCATTACAGGCAAATCCGAACATCAAACCTTGATCTCCAGCTCCTTGTTCTTCCGTGTTAACTCCTTGAGAGATATTCGAAGATTGTGCAGTGATTTTCTGTATTACCTCACATCTCTCTTCGCTNGAGGCATCNAAGCCAATAGAGTGATCATCATAGCCTATGCCTACAGCAGTTTTCCTCGCTATTTGTGCATAATCAGGGTGCNCCCCATCCATGTTAATTTCTCCAGCAAGAAGAATCAAACCTTTCTCTAAACCACCCTTTACCGAAGTTTCCACGGCAACTCTAGCATTACTATCNCTTGCAAGACATNCATCTACTATAGCGTCCGAAATTGCATCACATAATTTGTCAGGATGACCGGAGGCTACACTCTCTGAGGTGAATAGGTCTCCTGCCATATCATACTCGGCCCCGAACATACCTATGAAGGATGTGGATACTTTCCGATGACTTGATGATAGAAGGAGTCTCGCCGCAATCATGGCGAACGAAGTTTCGTGGCATCCGACCNATTTCAGAACACATACCCTCGGTGAAATCCAAGGTAACGGCGGTCAACTAGTTGGCACAGAGGTCACTATTTGCGGATTTATGGAAGCAAATCGTGGCAAAGGTAAAATTTGCTTTATGGATTTAAGAGATGGTACTGGCAGACTACAGATTTTCCTCAAACAAGAAAGCGTGTCCGACGATGTTCTAGAAATAGCACAGAACCTTTCTCGTGAATCTACTGTTCAAGTCGTTGGAATGGTTGCACAAAANCGCCCACCTAAAGTTGCAGATGGTGAACCAGTACCTCCTCCTGAATTTGAAGTTGTAGCGAGTGATTTCAAAGTACTGGCCAAAGCAGAAACTCCACTTCCTNTAGGAGTCACAGATACAGTAAATATTGGGCTAGACACACGTCTTGACAATCGATTTTTAGACTTGCGAAGAGCGCATGTCGATGCGATGTTTACACTTAGAGCAAGAGTGCTACAATATGGCAGGGAGCATCTAATTACTGAAGGTTTCAAAGAAATCAATTCACCAAAAATCATTGCTTCTGCATCTGAGGGAGGCACTAATCTGTTCCCTATGATGTATTTTGACACACCCGCATTCCTTTCCCAAAGCCCACAATTGTACAAACAGTTAACCATACTGGGAGGAATGGAANGAGTGTTTGAGATNGGTCCTGCCTTCAGAGCAGAAAAACATGACACATACCGCCACTTAAANGAATTTATTTCCTTTGATATTGAAGGTGCATGGATGAATGATGATGACGTTATGGGCGTCCAAGAAAGAATGATTCAACATATTTGGCAATGCATTGCAGACAATGATATGGANCAATTCGAANTAATCAATCAATACAGAGAGAGTCAGGGAGATGACCCGATAACAGTTGAAGTTCCTTCAATACCGTTCCCAAGAATCGAATATTGTGATGCGATAAAAATGATTCAAGAGACTGGAGGCGATATCCAATGGGGAGACGATATTGATTCAGCCCATTGCGACATCATTGCTGCTAAATATCCAGGATTCCANTTCTTGCCGCGATGGCCTATGGAAATGAAACCGTTTTACATACACCATATACCAGGGCAAAATGGAGCTACAGGTGAACAATTATCACGCGGGTTTGACCTTAACTATGGACGTGATGAAATGACTTCTGGAGGACAAAGAGAACATAATGTTGAGGTTTTAGAACAAAACTTACGCAATAAAGGATTAGATCCTAAAGATTTTTCATTCTATACTGACGGTTTNCGATACGGCGCTCCACCACATGCAGGATGGGGCCTTGGAGTTGCACGATTACTGATGGTTTTGACCGGTTCTAGAAATGTAAGAGAAACTGTGCTCTTCCCAAGAGATCGACAAAGAGTCACTCCATGAATATCTTTCAAAGGTGATTTGATGTCAAAACCAAGTTTTGCATTTTTACTGTTAAAAGAACACCCATATGGGCGAGAAATGCTGAGACAAATCCTTTCTGAAGGATTTACTCCTTCCATAATAATTTCAGAAGTTTCAGAAATTGCAGATGAAGAGAGAGAGAAATTCCTCAAGAGAATTGAAGGCAATGATATAGCACCAACAATAGATTCACAATTGAAGGAACTCCAAAATGAGGGAATAGAAGTGCNTCACGTCGAAGTGGCAATACATAACTCTGAAGAAGTAATGCCATTTCTTTCAGATTTAGAACTTGATTTGATAGTATTTGGTGGAACGAGAATTATTCGTGGAGAAATCCTAGACTACCCCAAACATGGTGTCATCAATAGCCATCCCGGTTTACTACCTGAATGCAGAGGTTCTGCCTCGCCAGCATGGAGTGTNTATCACGATATTCCAATCGGTTCTTCCACCCATTTTTGTGATAATGGNATAGATACTGGACAANTACTNCTNCGTAGAGAAGTACCGGTAAAGCGTGGAATGACTTACGAAGATTTGTGTTATGAGACATTAGTCTTAGCAGGAGTCTTGATGAAAGAGGCGCTTATGGCATATGAAAAGGGCTCATGGGATCAGATGCGACNCCCTCAAGGTGATAGCGAACATCCAACTTTCCGTAATGCTCCTGAAGAAGTGTTGCAAGTTGTTTATCAAAAGTTATCTGAGCAAACCTATGCTCATTATGTTGACTAAACATAGGTGTGAAGATTGAAGGAGGGTGTGCCCCTCGCCTACACATGGACTGGCTTGGAGATGACTACCCCTTCTCTGCAAATGCTCTTTCTGGAAAGCATGCAGTTGTATGTGGGGCTTCGAAAGGAATAGGTGCAGCGACCTGCCAAATGCTTGCTCGCGCAGGAGCAAGAATTACAGCGGTTTCGAGAAATCCGCAGGCAATAATTGAGACATTACCTGGTGAAGGACATGCTGCAATTAGCGTAGATCTGGAAGATTTAATTTCAATAGGAAAATTAATTTCTTCAATTGAAAATGTAGACATACTAATTAACAATTCAGCAGGACCTGCTGGAGGTCCATTACTACAAAATGAGGTTTCAGATTTTGATGCACCGTTCAAGCGACATTTGCATGCTGCTCACACCTTGGTCAAAGCATTCGTTCCTTTGATGGAATCATCTGGAATGGGTAGAATAGTAAATGTAATCTCAACAAGTGTTAGAGAACCTATCCCAAATATCGGATTATCAAATACTCTAAGAGGTGCTATGGCTGCTTGGTCTAAATCTTTAGCAAGTGAACTTCCTGCTTGTATAACGATAAACAATGTTCTTCCAGGATTTACAGATACCGACAGACTAGGTTCATTAGCAGAATCGATTAACCAGAGGACTGGCAAAAGTATCGAGGAAATAAATGCTGGATGGATGTCACAAGTTCCAATTAATCGTTTGATAGATCCACTNGAAACCGGTGCAGCCATCACATACCTCTGTATGCCGATTGCCGGAGGCATCAGAGGGGTTTCTCTTGCTGTTGATGGCGGAAGAATGCGTTCGATTTGAGGTGNTTTTGTGCCTGAAATGAATATTGAACAGGCTGAGGAACTACTCGATATGTTTGGTGATGGCGAAGGCTTGGACGCGATAAATACAAGCCTTGCATTACACCTAGTAGACTTAGCAAGAGAATTAGGACGAGATGCATTGATTACTCGTCTATTGAGTCATGCAGCTAATACCGCTGAATCCGAAGAGGATAGAGGATGGTGTCAATTTGAATTACTAAAGCATGAGGGAGCAGATAAGGATACTATTATCGGTCTTGCTGTGAACTCAGAAAAAGAAGGTTTGAAGGCGCTTGCTGCAGGAATTTTACACTACGTTGCTTTGATGACATTAGGNGGAGAGGATGCTGAAGTATTTGCTAATCGTTCTATGAGNTTGAGAGAAGAGGTTGGTGATAANGAAGGGATGGTCTACGGTCATGCGCTAATAGCACACATCGCCAAAGAAAAAGAGGACTGGGAAACCGCTGCTCTACACTTGCGCAAACGTATCGAATTGGTTGATGCTGAAGACAAAATTGCGCTGATGGAAGCGAATGCGGATTTGGCCCACACCTTAGCTACNACTGGCGATTTAGAGCAGTCACAAGCTTTGCTGATAGAAAGTCTAGAAATCGCTACAGAAATNCANGACTTATCTGGAGTGCTGGTNGCACGATGGGGGCTAGCTGACTTAGCAGAAATTTCAGACCAACCTGATGAAGCAATGGTGCAACTTTCTGAGATTATGACTATGTTCATGGAAGCTGGAGAAGTGGTACCAGAACCGGTAAGAAATAGAGTTAGCAAATTAACTGAACTTCAGTAGATTGATACCACATGTCCCTCTCCCTAGGGGAGAGGGGTTTGATGGAATACGATATTTTCTTTTCAATTTCTCAGACTCCAGACCATAATGGCTTCACTCCTAGTGAAGCGGAAATGTTTGCTAACTACTTCGCACAATTAGAAGCAGCAGACAGACTCGGTTTTGGTGTAGCATGGCTTGCTCAAGCACATTTGTCTACTGTAACTCAGAAAAAAAATAGCAAACCAGTAGTTCCTCATTGGCAGGGAGAAGTTGGGCTTTGTACAGATTTCCCACAACTTGCTTTGGAAAGTTTTCGTAGGACTAATCGAATCGATGTTGGTTCAGCGGTAGTAAGTATTCTTGCTAGCGGAGGACCTATTGCCCAGGCTGAACGCATGGCCAATACAGTTCAATTCTTGTCTATGAATAGCAATACTAGGAAATTGCATGTTGGATTTAGCGCTGGAAGATTCGAATTCATGGCTAGACCGTACGGTATCGTTCCTAGAAATCCTGTAGAGGAGGCTGCATGGCCTGCACTTAGAAGCCAGATTTTCATGGAGGCATGTGAAATCTTCCTCAGACTATTGCGTGGAGATACGATCAATAGCAATGATATTCGCCAAACAAACCTCAGTAGAGATAATTTCCGTTCTGATGAAGATTGGGAAAGGGTACAGCAAGCAAATGGCAATNATGACGATATCGTNTCAATTCAAAGAAGATATGAATTCGAAGATATCTCAATAGTTCCAAAGAATTGGAATAGAGAACAATTACAACTGGTTGCTGGAACTCACGACCCTAAAGCACAAGAGTTCGTCAACAAATTCCTACCTGTGAAGGTTTTCAACTTGTCAATTACAGCTCCTGAAGTAATCGATGCAACGCATGAAAGAATGGCGAGTGTTTTCCATCAAGATGGAGGTGAATGGCAAAGAAGAGATATGCCACGTACAGTGTTTGTATTCCTTAATGCGGAGTCTGGACTTAGTGCAGAAGAACAATCTGCTGCTGCTAAAACCGAAGCGAAACAGGCTTTAGGAGAATATTGGAAAGCACTCGAAGGAACGCTTGACCCATCAAAGGTTGAAAAAGCAGCAAATAATGCTTTGATTGGTAACCCNGAAGAGGTTGCTGCACAGGTTCTCGAACGATTCCATCCNGAAGACCGNTTNATGACATGGTTTGATTTCTTNAATCACGATAGTGAACGCGTGATNCGNAATATGGAANCTTGGTGGGCAGAAGTGGTCCCTCTAATCAACGCAGGTTTGGAGTGATATTATGGATCTCAGGCATGACAAGAATTCTGCTGTTGCACCCGGCAATCCCGGTTCAGCAGTTTATCCTNATTCTCCTTTAGGNGAAAATGTAGAAGGAATCCCTACAGGAAGAGAAGTAGAATGGGAACCATTGGTCGATTATCGAAGGAATGGTGTTAGTGAAACAACGATTCATGGTGCTGTTGCTTGGTGTCATGGTGATGAATTGATTCACTCCTTTGGAGGTAATGTTCTATGCTATGGTCGATCGATGATGAAGCCATTTATGCTCAANGCCTTCACCAAAGAATTAGAAGAATGNACATGGGAACAAAAGGCGATTTCAGTAGCAAGCCATAATGGTGANACAGAACACGTTGCAGCAGCACAATCTCTACTCAGCAAAGGAGAATGGCCATTGATGCTAACGCCTCTAGATGTTCCTTTGATACAATTTGGAAGACAGGTTAGACGTCCAAGACGCTGGTATCATACTTGTTCAGGAGAGCATGCAGCNATTTTNCATGGTTGNCGTAAAAAGGGCTGGAAAAGAGCCGGNTATACCTTGCCGACCCACGAAGTNTTTCTTGCCTACATGGAGCAAATTCGAAGATTCTTAGGAGAGGAATGGAAGCCTGCTAGGATTGCAAAGGATGGNTGTGGATTACCCACTGTATCCAATACTGTATCTGAATTAGCAAAAATTTACGCAGGTTTGGTCCGTGACAAAGATTCTGATTGGATTTGGGAAGCAATGTGTCGCCATCCAGATATTGTTGGAGGATTCAATAGATTAGATTCTACAATTTTGAAGGTAGGCAATGGCAAAATCATTGCCAAGGAAGGTGCTGATGGCCTATTAGGAATGGCTATTGAACATCCAGATTATCCAAAGGGATTGGGAATTGTAATCAAAATCGCTCATGGATGGAATTCTCAAGCAACATGGTATGTTGCTAGAGCAATTCTTGGTTGTCTCGGCTTTGAATTGCGCAACCCCTATCCACTGCACAGACAAAAGGCATTCATTGTTCCAGGGATTACTCCTGATAGTTTCCACGACATTTTAGCTACGATACCAACTTGGGATGAGTGGGATCCTGACCAAGATAGGTGGCAGTATGAGGTGGATGCATGATTCGTGTAGAGAATTACATCGGCGGAAAACATGTATCACTTCAAGAAACACTGGATGACATTAGCCCCTTAGATTCAGCCATAATTGCTACTATTCCGCGTACTCGTAATGTCGATGATGCAGTGCAGTGTGCTATTGATTCTCAAAAAGAATGGGGTTCTCTTTCCATAGACCAAAGAGCGGATTGGCTAGATAGAATTGCTGATGTACTCCAGAAGAACATTGAGGATATTGCAAAATTGGAATCTATGGACACAGGTAAACCGTATGAAGTTGCTAGAAATGTTGATGCAGAAAGGTCAGTAAATAATTTCAGATTTTTTGCCGATTTTGGCCGTGGCATGACCGATGAAACATTCGAAATGAAAGATGCTATGAATTATGTGATAAGGAAACCAATTGGCGTAGTGGGTCTGATCTCACCATGGAATCTACCCCTTTATCTGCTGACTTGGAAGATTGCTCCCGCATTATTGATGGGTAATTCCATAATTGCAAAACCTAGCGAAATAACGCCACTTACCGCACACCACTTTAGCAAATTACTCGATGAGATTGATTTTCCAAAAGGTGTAGTAAATATAGTACACGGCTATGGTCCTGAAGTGGGTCAGGCTATTGTTGAACATCCTGATATCAAAGCGATATCCTTCACAGGCGGAACTATGACTGGGCGAATAGTTGCAAGTACTGCTGCTCCAATGTTCAAAAAACTCAGTCTAGAACTTGGAGGTAAGAATTCCACTATTGTTCTTGATGATGCTGATTTTGAATCAGCTGTACCTGGTGTTGCGCGCTCTGGTTTTCTTAACAGTGGGCAAATCTGCCTATGTGGCTCAAGAATTTTGATTCATGAATCGATTTATGACAAATTTGTGCCATTACTTCTAGAAGAAGTTTCCAACATGGATATTGGTCCTGTGATTTCAGAAGAACACCGTACTAAGGTTCTATCATACATAGAACTAGCAAAGCAAGAAGGTGGCCAAATACTGCTGGGTGGAAAAATTATCGATAAGCCCGGCGCATGGATTGAACCTACTGTGATTGCTGGCCTTCCTACCAATTCAAGAACTTCGACCGAGGAAATATTTGGCCCTGTAGTCACATTGCATTCCTTTTCAAGCGATGATGAGGCGATTGAAATTGCAAATTCTACCGAGTATGGGCTTGCAGGTTCGGTCTGGAGTAAAAAACGAGGCAGGCAGATTGCAGAACGTATTGAAAGCGGGATGGTATGGGTCAATACTTGGCTTCACAGGGATTTGCGTGTCCCATTTGGTGGAGTGAAAAATAGTGGAGTAGGTCGTGAAGGTGGAATGTGGTCTCTTGGATTTTTCAGTGAAGCGATAAATATCTGCGTGATGGAACCTTAATACACAGGAACTTTTCGACAACATGGAGGTAATGTGATGTCTATACATGGTAAGGCCCGCAAAGTCACCACTCACACTTTACAAGAAATGAAAAGAGCTGGTGAAAAAATTACTATGCTAACTGCCTATGATTACTCGTTGGCAAAACTAGTTGACAGGGGCGGAGTGGACGTCATACTAGTTGGAGATTCAGCATCGAATGTGATGGCTGGACGCGATACTACTGTACCGATGAGCCTTGACCACATGATTTACCACGCTCAATGTGTTGAGCGTGCAGTGGAAAGGGCACTGATAGTCGTCGACATGCCCTTTGGAACATACCAAGGTAATTCACGTATAGCGTTAGAAAGTGCGATTAGAATCATGAAGGAATCCAATGGACATTCTGTNAAACTTGAAGGCGGTGCTGAAATCGTTGANAGTATTGAAAGAATTCTTACTGCAGGAATACCAGTGATGGGCCACCTTGGATTAACTCCTCAATCGATTTACAAATTTGGCACCTATACAGTTCGCGCTAAAGAAAATGAAGAGGCTGCCAAACTNATTGCTGATGCTAAGTTGTTGGAAGCAGCAGGATGTTTTGCTATCGTACTGGAAAAAATTCCTGCGCATTTGGCTAAGCAAGTTACTGAAGCAATANCAATTCCAACTATAGGNATAGGCGCNGGTGGGGATTGCGATGGTCAGGTTTTAGTTCTACACGANATGCTNGGAATCACTACTGATTTCAGNCCGCGNTTCCTCAGAAGNTATCTCGATTTAGAAAATCAGATCTCTNCTGCGGTAGAGCAATACTGTTCTGATGTACGTAGCCAAGANTTCCCCAACGAAGAAGAATCTTACTAANCGTTATTGCAGTCACTTCTTAGCAAACTTTCGTGCTTGCTTGGCCCATTCATCACGCTTCACTCTTCCAGGGAAGAATTCGATTGCAATGTTGACTTCTTCTTCAATTTCTGNAGTCATATTACCTACNTGNTCNAANGTGTAGATTCCAAGAGCATTCAACTTATCCTCAATGAAAGGTCCAACNCCCTTGATTCTCTGTAGATCATCGCTCGCGGTNACNGTTGCTGCAGCCGCGAAGCCTCTCTTAAGNCCCTTAACACCGGTCAATGCAGNTGNTGTCTTGCCAGTCCATGAGATGTTCATNCCACCTTCGTCGTCCTGAACCCANGCATTACCACTTTCATCGAAACTAGAGGTGTCGCCCATTGAGATTTCTTTTGCACCTTTTTCGACTGGTTTAGAGACTTTACTTCGAGCAGCAACTCCAAGAGTNGTGAAATCGATATTCTTNGCNTTCTCAGAAATNCGGAGTAATTCCTCCTCTTTCTTCCTAGTCTTTTCATCCATTTCTTCTAGCTTTGCACGGCGCTCTTCCATCTCTTTATCCATTTGCGCAAGTCTTTCCTTAGCAGCTTCTTCAGCNGCNGCTCTNGCTTCATCTTCAGCGTTTTCACGCGCTTTCTTTTCAGATGCNGCCTTCTCTTCAGCNGCTTTTGCTTTCGCTTCTGCTGCTGCAGCTTTTTCTTCTGCTTCCTTGAGTTTCTTCTCAGTAGCTTCCTTCTCGGCCTTTGCTTTNGATTCAGCNTCTTCTTTGGCCTTCTTATCAGCAGCCTCCTTCTCGGCTTCTTCCTTGGCTTTNNTATNAGCAGCCTCNTNCTNGGCNTTATCAGCAGCTTNNNTCTCNGCTTCNTCNTTGGCNTTCTTATCAGCAGCNTCCTTCTCGGCTTTCCTTTCTTTCTTTAGTTTAGCTTCTGTTTCTTTAGCTGCCTTAACCTCTGCATCTTTCTCAGCCTTCAACCTAGCTTCTTCTGCTTTCTTGGCTTCTTCTTCAGCCTTTTGTTTCTTCTTAGCATCNCCTACAGGGTCACCAACTGTTACTTCCCATGAAAGATAAACTGACGAACTTCCTATTCGGATTAGACCATCATACACTCCGCTGACATCGTCTTCTGTAACATTGTCATCAAACTTAGCCTGGAATACGATAGAGCCTGTTCCTTTCAGTTCTCTATCGCCTTCTACATGAATAGGGTCCATATTGAATCGTCCACGGTTTGTGTGAGCAGACATATCGGTAATTGTGACCAATGTGTCAGGGTCCAAATTAGTAATTGTAATGGTTTCTTCACTCTCTATGTCATCACCAAAGTTCTTGACGTGAGCCGGTTTCAACACATATGGGTCGTCCTTAGTTCCTTTTCCAGTTAAAAATCTTGGATTTGAAGTAGTATTTTCGGGTTCAGGACCATTACGCATTCCCATTATGACCATTATTGAATCTCCTCTTTCTTTAGCAAGCCAAGCTAAAGGAATCAATAATAGAATCAAAAGACAAGGTAGACAGAATAGCCATGTAGTAATTGAAGAGGTTTCATCTGAACTCTCTTGATTTTGATTAGTTTTTTCTGCCTCACATACACCATCTTGGTCTGAATCATTAGGCACATCATCTACATCAAGCGGGTCTGAACCACATCTCTCTTCTTCAGAATCAATCCAACTATCACCGTCGTCATCATCATCAGCATTGTCTCCAATAGTGTCTCCGTCAGTATCCAACCACTCTGATGAATCATCTGGGAATGCATCTTCAGAATCCATGTATCCGTCGCCATCAGTGTCTAATTCTAAGGCGTCGCATGTTCCACTATTGTCTGCATCTACTGGGAACTCATTAGCATCTAACGGATTAGTGCCACACTCAAGTTCTAATGTATCATTCCAGTTATCATCATCATCGTCGTTATCTTCAACCAATCCAGTAGATGAAGTTCCAGTAATGGTATCTGGCATTCCGTCATCATCAGTATCCTTTGATGCAGAAGGGTCCTGTGGGAAATCATCCGCATTATTTCCTACATCATCACCGTCGATATCATCATCCCAAAGGTCACATTCTTTGTCACCATCAAGGTCGTCAGGTACATCAGATGCATCATTAGGGTCGGTACCGCATGCTTCCTCATTACCATCAGGCCAGCCATCAAAGTCTTGGTCATCTTCATTTACATCACAGATGCCATTATTGTTGGCATCAATTGGTACTGAGAAGACATCTTTTGGATCTGTATTACACATTATTTCTTCTGTATCGATGAATGAATCTCCATCATCATCATCATCAATATAATCACAGAACGGGTCTCCATCAGAATTTATAGGCACACTATCAGCATCTAGTGGGTCATGTGCACATAGTATCTCCATCTCATTAGACCAACCATCATCATCAGCATCATCATCATAAACATCTGGAATGCCATCGCCATCAAAGTCAGTTAGTACTCTAATGATAACTTCGAAGGTTCCGCTTTGTCCAGAATTAGTATTGTTAGCCCAAATGGTATAGGTAGTTGTTTGAGTAATTTCTGTTGGTGTTCCAGTAATAATTCCTGTAAATGTTGTTGAGCGGCTAGGCATATTTCCACTGAAATCTAGCCCCAATGGTAACGCAGGATAAATTTCCCAAGTATCGATATCTCCGCCAGCAGTAATAGGTATCAGCGGGTCCATTTGTGAATTATTTGCCAATTCGAGATTGTTTGACAAATAAACCAAAATGATAGAACGGTCGTCACTGGGATCTTCGATATCACAAATTCTATCTTGGTCTAAATCACTCGGATAATCTGATCCATTGGTTTCATTTGTACCACAATTGGATTCATCAGTATTACTCCAACCATCATTATCCATATCACTATCATCAATGTCAGGTATGCCATCTAAATCTGTATCTTGTAATACGGTTATTGTTACTGTTGCAATTCCATAATCTTCAACTCCTGTTGCATTTATGGTATACACTGTTTGATTTGAGAGAATGCTTGGTGTTCCATATATTGTTCCATTATTAGTCCCAAAGAATAGTCCCGAAGGAAGTGTAGGCTCAATCGACCAAGAGACTACAGCCGCACCCGAGGTTGAAGGGTATAGCGACATCATTTGCGAGAATACCGCCAATCTAGCATTATTGTAAGGGTAGTTGATGAATACACCAGTTCCATTTATTGTAATCTCTAAGACCACACTGGCTGAACCACCTGAATTATTAGCCCAGATTGTATAATTTGTAGTTGGAGAATCAACGAATGCAATTCCGACAATAGCTCCATCTCCCCGCAAACTCAATCCAGTAGGTAGGTCTGGAGAGACCTCCCAAGAAGAAGGCACTCCACCTGTACTTACTGGTACAACTGGAGTCACAGGTACGTCCTTGAAGAATTCAAATTCGTTATCAGGATATGAGATTACAGGCACGGGTTCATCGATTGTAATTGTGAATAATTCACCACTGCTACAAACATTCCAACTATTGCAAGAGCGAATCTTAAAATTCGCAGTACTTTGATTGACATTTGGAGTTCCGCTGATATGTCCTGTTGCATTTATTTGCAATCCTGATGGCAATGGTGGATATGAGGTGAAATGGTGCAGATTCGCAGAATTTGTAATCCCGGTTGGTGCAATCGGAGTGATTGCTGAACCACGAACAAGATTTTGAGTTTTGTCTGAAGAATCATATGTCACTACAGGTGTTGCAGGTGAAATACCAAATGTGATTTGCATCGACATTTCCCTAGTCCAAGAATAAGACGATGTTGAATATGTTCTTGCTGTCAAGGTATATGTCATATTTTGAGTATCAGCACAACCCAAAACAGGTGTTCCTGAGATTACTCCTGTTGCTGTGTTAAATGACAAACTACAAGGTAGCGCCGAACCACCGAATTGACCCTGACTATCATTTAATTGCCAAACCAGTCCTCCACTTGAATAGGTAGAGTATTCGCCAATTGCAGAGAAACTGGAATAAGTTCCCTCTGATGGACTAGTGTAGGCAATCTCATGGTCAATTCCACCCCAGAACCGAATTAAAATTCGTTGTGAATTGGGTAAAGTTCCAAGATAGGAGTAACTTTCTAAAGTATCTGTAGAAGAACCTGTGTAAGTAATGAGGTTATCATTATTGGTTTTAGCAACAGCAAATAGAGCCTCATAATTATCTAAACCAAAGTCATGTATTACCGGATCTCTATCACTATTCGAAGAAGACGAATTGTATGCTAACTGACTATCTTTATCGATTCCAATAAATCTCCAATTATTGGCAGGATTCCTATCTAAGATGAAATGTGCAATGTCTTGTGAATCAACTACAACTTGATAGTTTTGTGATGCGTAGCCAAAGTTTCTGTTAGCGCTAAGGTCCGAACCTGCACATGTACAATCCAAGTAATATGATTGGACATTACCTGAACTATGATCGATAATCGATGAAATAAACCATTCTTCATACTGATGAGTAATACCTGTATAAATTGTAGTACCCGCAACATTGAGATTATCAGAAAGATAACTATTGGTAGATTCTGTTAATCCAATTATCAAAGAATCATCACTAAACTTATCCATTACCATGGTCAAAAGCCCATCACTTCGCGAACCAGTAGTCGTCATCAAAGTAATATTTTCAGCCCATTGCCAATTACCTGAAGCATCACTATGCGCTACATATCCATACCTCATCCCACTGGTGTAAGACTGATAGGCAGAAAATGAACCAAAATTGACCTCTTTTCCATTTGGTACCATTCCTGCAGTACTTACAGTCCCATCGTTATGAAGGATTACTTGAGAGTCTTCTAATTTGTAATTATTATTATTTGGACAGTCATTGGCAGTATATTTTCCTACCGAAATCCATTCGATAACACCGCTAGAATCAATCTTGGAAACCCAAGGCTGATATCTGTTCAAACAGGTTCCAAATGGACCGACAGATACACCACCAAATGACAAATCATCATTAGGAACATATGCTATTGAAGAGATTGCAACATCTCCTGATGATTTGTCTAATGACATTGAACTAGTGACTAGATCTAATTCACTTCTAGAAGTAGATGATGGGCTTTCAGTCTCGATTACCCATTGTAAATTACCGTAATAATCCCATTTAGCAAGCAATACTGTTTCGGTAGCAGGGTCATTGATTACAATTGATTCGAAATTAAATGTGATTGGATAATTAGCTGAGTTTTGTGCTGAAAACAAAGCATAAATATTTCCTGAATCATCTACATCTACATCATTAATCGTAGCAGTTGGACCCACTTGTATATTCTTGGCCCACAGATAATCTCCTGAATTGGAACTCATCGAGATTACAATATCATCCGAATCGTGATAACCTCCTGCTGCAATTCCATCAATATTAATGTGAGAACTGGCAGATTGATATTTTTCCATTGTTACAATTTCTCCAGAACTTGTGAACGCAGTCTTAGAATGGTAGTTATTCTGTTTATTGTGAGTCCCCTGATAACCAATATAAATCGGAGATTCCATCAAAGATTTAATGGTGAGATTTGTACTCCATGAATCGACATCTGAAGTTGTAGAAATCATATATGTTGCTCCTGCAAAGTCTGCATTTGCCACTCTGCCGCTTATTTCTCCAGTTGTTGAATCCAAGTGTAATCCACTAGGAAGTGCCGGACTAATTGAAATTGAAGTAGGGTTTTTAGCGACCATTTCTGGAATATAACTTACATTAAGTTCCTGTTCAAAAATTATTTCTGAATCACCATAGTCCAATACTGCCACTTCTTTCATATCGCATATTCCATCGCCATCATGGTCTCCAGGAATAGAAGTATTATCCAATGCAGTATTACGGAAGTCTCCAAAGTATGCAATTTGGTTATATCTGTAATAATAATTTGACCCCTCTAAAGGCGACCAATAGATCCATGGATCTTCGCCATCATCCAATTCGATTGTTAAACCGGCATGGCTTTGAGAATAACTGCTTGAGTAACTTGATAGATCTATGACTTTAGTTGT
Organism: Methanobacteriota archaeon; assembly: GCA_002706615.1. GTDB lineage: Archaea > Thermoplasmatota > Poseidoniia > Poseidoniales > Poseidoniaceae > MGIIa-K1. The sequence goes on along the minus strand of PALS01000028.1, from coordinate 3,304 downwards.
ACTTTGGCTATTTGATGACCCTGACATGAATGTATAGTATGCTGAACGATTAGCAGTATCAACCCAAGCAATATGGACATTGTCACTCGAATCTAACTTTAAGCTGACCCCAGTATTTCCAGAAGGCGTGTTTTCATTGAAACGATTATTCCAACTTGCGCCATCATAAAAATTGTATGAAAGACTAGATGATGCGTCTGTAGAATGTGAACCTTTCATCAAAACAACATGCGGTTGTGAGCTAGAATCAACTCTCAAAACTGAACGCCCAGGCGCTACATCTGCCTTTGAACCAGGGAAAGAATTGATTCCACTATTCCACGAAGAAGATGATGTATCATAAATCCAAGTATAAATTCTCGATGCTTGCTCATGATAAGCCAAAAGATGTATGTCTCCATTCATATCAATTTCAATCTGCTTATACAAATGATCACTAGCACTTGTGCTTACTCCGGCAGGATATTCGATATAAGAAATAGCACCTGAGTTTTGAACTTCAACTATTGAATCATATTGAGTCATGTATACTGTTCCATCGCCAGATAAAGATAGATCGTGGTGATCATTTTGATGACTAGAATTGAATGTATGCTTAGTCTGATGCGTTAATGTTGAGGCTGTAAGTGAACTATATTCTGAATAGTACAAAATTTCATCATTTACCCAGTATATTCCATTACCATAGTTTTCTGAATCATAGGATATTTGACTAGATCCTCCAATGTACTGATTACTACTATGACCTTGATCAAGTGCCAAATTAGACTCTGCAAAAGCGAAGATTCTAGTGTATCTTGAATTTGCATCAAGACCAGATAATTGGAATTCATAATTATCATTGGCCATAAATGAAATTCCAGACCTATAACCATTGGAATGGTAGTAAGAACTTGTTGTTGTAGTATGAATATTTGTTGAACCCCACTCTTGGCGTTCACAGGATGATTCCTCTAAATCACTCCATCCATCGTTATCATCGTCACTATCGACCATATCGCAAATACCGTCGCCATCCCAATCTACAGGTTTACTATTAGATTGCTTAGGATTAGACAGGCATGCAATCTCGTCGGTATCGTTCCAATTATCATTATCATCATCCAAATCTTCTACTAAAGTAGTATTACAGTTTGAATAAATCAAATCAGGCATTCCATCGCTATCGGTATCCAATACAGCACATGAGTCTAATCTGAAATCATCATCCTCATCCAGAGTTCCATCATTGTCGTCATCAGTATCCCAGTGGTCAATTGTGCCGTCTAAATCGTAATCAGTTGGACGCATATGCAAATCGGTTGGAGCAAGATTAGCCCCCATCTCATTAGCTTGGTCTCCAATATTGTCTGTGTTTTCATGACCAGTCCTTCCGCCAGATCCATACCCCCAACAGTAGACTTCATTGTCAAGCATAGCAGCACAAGTCGAAGTCGATGTTAAAGCAAGTAATTTCGCACTGCCTTCTAAATCGACAGCGTTCAAGAATGGTAATTCGCTTGAATGATCACCCAAAGAGTTAGTGTTTCCATAACCAAGGCGGCCAACAGTTCCATATCCCCAACAATATACTTCTCCTGAATTAGAGATTGCACAAGAGTGATCATTCGCTGATTCGACATCAGACATTATTGTTCCATTGAAATTAATTGGTTTTGCAGTTTGTATGTCGTTATTGGTACCAACAGATGATGTTGAACCAGTCCCTAATTGTCCATTATATCCAGTACCCCAACAAACAATATCTCCTACATTGGTCGATGGAGAAGTAGTTTCATGCAGTTCAGTTGTCGCACCTACAACCATACAAGCAAAGTCATGTGCAAAAGATAAATCCGAACTTATGATTCCATTGAAGTCATAAAATACAATTGGATTTGAGCTAGTCTGACTGATGTAAGAGCCTTGACCCCAACACTTGATTGCTCCAGTAACTGAAGTTGCACACATTCCACCTCCGTTATGAGGTGATGCATACAAATCTATGAATTTGCCAGAGGTTGAGTATTCTAGAGTAGTCGCAGGCCCCTGTCCGTAGCTGGTACTTGACGAAGCAATTGCCCGTTCTGAATTACGCCCCATACAATATATTTCTCCATCTGTTTTCAATACACAAGTAACATCATATGCAGCAGCAACCTTACTTACATCGTTACCAAATGCGTTGACTAACCTAGGTATAGGTTCATGATTGGCAACGGAACCTGAGTAGAGGGTTTGTCGGTAATTATTGTAACCCCAGCACATAACCTTTCCATTCATGCTACTATCTGCGCTAGATTGCACAATAGCACAATTGTGAAATGATCCTACACTCAGTTGTGTTGCAGTAACATTTGCTCCTAAATCGATATATGGCAAATTAACACCCATCTCATTGATATCATCTCCAAGTTTTATCGAATTCCATTGATTCCCACCTATGCCCAATTGCGCTTGTTGATTTGACCCCCAGCACTTAATCAATCCTTGACGAGATAATGCACATGTGTGATCGGCTCCAGATTGAAGGTCTACGATATCATAAGGTGATTGTGAAGAATCTGACAAATTAATTCCATCCCCGTTGCCATCTTCTACAGGGGCATTTGAAAGGGTTGTAACCGCACCTGATGTCGTGTATCCAACCGCAGTATCATCACCCCAGCAAATTACTGTTAACACTTGAGATGAATTTTCAAACAATCCACAAGTAGAATCAGTCGAATGCTCGATTACAATTTGCTTTGCAGTCAATCCAGAAGGTACTGATATTGTCTGTGGTGTACTGTATGCTGTGGCCGTACTAGAGCCCTGTCCAAATGAACCAGACTCTTCTACACCCCAACATTCGATTGTATTCTCAACAATAGCACATGCATGAGATTCACCCATAGCAATTGAATAAATTCGGTCACCAGCAGTGCCTAAGTCAACAATAGTTCCATTATGAGATGGAGATGAAGATCCCAAAAGTAATTCACCTGAGCGACTATTACCTCCAGAATCAGTCCAATTATCTCTTTGGCCCCAACATACTGCTTGAGTACTATTATCCATAATAGAACATGATGTGTCATATCCTGCAGTTACTGTGCGTACGTTATTTGTTCCATATCCAACATCAACTTTCACAAATGAACTCGAGTTTGTAGTTGTAGTACTTGAGTTACCAAGCACCATTCTATCACTTCCGCCATTGTAACCCATGCACCAAACTTCATTCAGATGATTTGTTACACATGTGTGGCGTTCTCCAGCTACTACTGTATCAATTAATCCACCAACATTGGCATTCATTACTTCTGGCTCGTCGATAATTCCG
>PALS01000027.1 GCA_002706615.1 Methanobacteriota archaeon | reverse complement strand
TACTGTCTATCATGCACAAGGAGCAGTTGACGATTCCTCAGGAACTGCTAGTGTTCTTGAGATGGCCACTCAAATGGCGGCTATTTTTGCTGAAAAAGGCGAGCCAGAAAGAACTGTCAAGTTTTGTACATGGGGTGGAGAAGAAGAAGGACTCTGGGGTTCAAAGGCCTTTGTCGAAGAAAATGCTGAAAGTCTAGCTGAAAATTTGCGTCTGTATATTAATCTCGACATGAATCATGTAGACATAGATATGGATGAAAGAGGTAATTCAGTCCGATTATTTGGTAATGATGTACGTGATGTACAGCATATTAGCGATATCACAGAACAGTATAAATCAGAATTTCCACAAATGGCCTCGAAGTATGTCATAGATGTATTTGCACTAGATGGCGCTAAAGGAGAGAGTGATGGAATGCCTTACAATTCAGACCATGGTCCATTCGTTTATGATTTGGGAGATGACATCAGAGGTAGAGCTGTTGTTTGTTACGGTTCAGGTTCTTGGGAATACCATACTTATCTCGATGATATGAGTCGTTTCAATGAGGAAAGTTTGGGAATCTCTGTTACAATTTATGGGTCATATATCAATTATCTAGCCTATTCAACAAATACATGAGTGGTAAAAATGGTCCAACCAAGTGCTAGAGCGAGTCATATTCTTGTCAAAAGTAAAGGCGAAGCTGTCAGTTTGTCCTCAAATATTTCTAAATTGAAAGATTTCCAAAAGTATGCAAGAAAAAAGTCTGAATGTCCCTCTTCTCAAAAGGGAGGAGACTTAGGGTGGTTTCGAAAAGGACAAATGGTTCCAGAATTCGATGAAGCGGTTTGGACATTACCACTAAATTCAGTNTCCANNCCAGTAAAAACACAATTCGGNTATCACCTTATCTGGGTGCATGAGCGNGAGGAGTGATTNTGTTTGACTACTAAAGTCGGCTTAGAGTCATACGAAGTNATGGCATGCCATGGAGCATATGATTTTGANCACATACAAGAACAGCCATTCGTAATATCGATNTGGGCAACTCTTTGTTCTGATGTAATTAATGATGATTTGAACAATACTCTAAATTATGCAGACTTACAAGNATGCGTNGATATAGAAGTGGTAAATGGAACTCCTGCAAGGCTTATGGAAACACTTTGTGAAAGAATNATNGCACANATNTCATCGAACTCTTTGGTTTGNAAAATAGAGGTTCGAATCGAAAAACCNAACGCACCTTTACCCCATCCTGGCGGATTGGCTGTNGTTGAGCGCGAATGGTCGAGGGTTTGAAGGGCCTCCTNNCATTAGCACACATNATGTCAGACATCCAAAGAGTGTTTGTCCCCTCTGTAACCGAGGAAGATGGCAATACTATTGGATTGGGTGTTTTTTCTACAGAAGAGACTGCATGGAGCATTCTTCGGGCATTNCTAAAGAAATCACATCTAATGTCTCTAAATCAGGCTGACATGGTGGTATGGGATGTGGATGTAATCGGAGATTCGGGCATGAATATACTNTCCAGTATGCATTGTAGAGATTGCCCNGTNTGCAAACGTCGTACCTTTTGGATGGANCTTTCGCATTATTCNGCAATGTGCTCAGGTAAATCATGTGAAGCCTGGATTGAAGAATCTACTATTGAACCAGGTAAAATCGATCTCGGCTGGCCNCCTCTAAGATTTCTTAAGCAAACTGAGAATATCGAAGATGCGATGGATGAGTTGAGAATNATTGGNACNGATATTGAGGCGGCTGGACGAGTACCAGGTGANACATTTACATCGATTCCAGAGGAATGATGCCGCAGGCTTCCATNCCTANTCGCAAAAGTTCTCTCGCTTTNTCAGAGATGGTGAAATTGAATTCGTCNACTACTCCGTCAGAGATNACATGGCAATCGCGGTAAAANGAATTGTATGCAGTAGCTAATTCAAGCATNTGTATAGCAAATACATGTGGTTTGTTCTCATTTACGCTTTGGCGTAACTTATCACGATTTGTAGCCATAGTTCGTAATAATTCATATACAGATTCTGGNATCTNAGAAATCTCATAANNACCAGGTNNTCTATCTATTCTTTTTGCTATAGAACACGCCCTTGTGTGNGAGTACATGATGAAAGGAGCTGATTCTCCTTCAAAGGANAGAGCCTCTTCCCANCGGAAAGTNAAACCCTTGTCAGGACTAACTTTTACAATATTAAATCGNACTGCTGAAACACCGACAGCCTCTGAGATNATCTCGACTTGCTCNTCATCGATATCTGGTCTTAATTCTCTCACTACATTTGCTGCATGTGCCTTTGCTTCTTCCAACAAATCATCCATAAATACAACATTNCCTTGACGGGTNCTCATCTTNCCTTCTGGTAGTTTNATAAATGCATAAAACATGACATCTGGTACTTTCTCTCCNAACTCTTGTAAGGTCATTCCAACCTGTTTTGCTTGCAGTTTGTGATCTTCTCCCAATACATTNATCAGTTTGCTGCATTGCNTCCATTTCCACATATGGTAAGCAATATCTCTAGTAGCATACAAAGAGGAGCCGTCNCTTCTCTGATAGAANAATTCGGTTTTACCCTTCAATCCCCTCTGGCCTAAATCAAGAAAATGTGCNCCATTTTCAGCGGTATCGTGAATCTCCAGCTGCTCNAACTTGCTCATAAGTTTGGCAACCGAGCCATCNACTACAAACTTAGATTCCTTTGTGAANGTGTCAAATTCTATCCCCAGTCGAGATAGAGTAATCAGCATTCCATCTAGAACCGGCTTGTAAGCCGATTCGAATTGCACCAATACACTATCATCGCCGTTTTCTGAAGCGTGGACTAATTTACCTATTTCACCCTCTATAGAAGAGTCTTCTCCGCCGGTTCGCAATGATTGTGCTGCCTGATACCATCTTACTGTTTCATGGTCTGGTTTGCCTCTCCACCGAGGATTTAGNCCCTCGCTGTCCTGTAATATTTCATCGACTCTATCCGCGTCAAGGTTTTGCAATGCCCAAGCAAGAATAGCAACTTGCTTACCCATGTCATCGACATAATATTCAGCACGAGTATTGTTGCCATAAAGCCGATTTAGACGAACTAAAGTATCGCCAAGTATGGCATTGCGAGCCCTACCTACATGAAAAGGGCCGTTTGGGTTTGCACTTGTGTGTTCGATTAATACATCACATGTTTCTTCTTTTTTAGAACCTGATAGAACTTCATTACAAAGCCAATTAGGATCTGCTTTGAAGTTTAGATATCCGCCTACTGCATTAGAATCTACCTTATCAGCAAGTATTTTGGATAATTCTTCAGCTATATCTACTGGATTTTTACCAAGTTGCTTAGCAAATGGGAAACATGGAAGAGATAAGTCACCTTGCGCCTTTTCACGGCTAGGTCCTAACGCTTTGCGCCAAAAATCACCTTCTATGCCAAGTTCATTTAGGGCAGTCTGTATGAGTGGTTCAACCAATTCCCTTAGTATCTGCATTTTTCCACCTCAGATTGGATATCTAAGCACCGCTGCTAATCCGCCGAATCCAGAGTGNAATTGNGCTCCTTCTTCNGTATCTAGTGAAATGAAATGTACCTCGGAGCGTGCTTTTGCTGCAAGAACTGAAAACTCATCAATCAATGATGTGGATTCAATTTCTTCCAAATGATCTCCATCTTTCTTGCATTCGGGACAAGGAGGTAATGCAGAGACTCTACCAATGGTTTTCTTGTATTCATGGCCACAAGAATTGCATTTAATTGCAACCACATTTTTGCGCATACCTTCGCTTATCAATAGTTTTGAAACAGCACCCTGCTCCAATGCTCTTCTGATCATCATTTCACCATATGTAGCCTTTGGACTTGGCCTTACTAGTTCTTCCAAAAACTCAGTGACTCTTTTTCTCTCGGAATCGAGTTCTATTTCTCCCATCAATCCGCCAGCATTGTCAACCAATTCTCTTACTCCGCTTTCATTTGAATAGCCAACATCAAATGTAGTCTTAGCAATCTTCTTTGCAACCTCATGATGGAAATAATCATTTTTTACTACAAAATCCTTAGTTGCTCCAGGTCCTCCAATTATGATTGCTTGGATGTTTTCAAGTTCTGGCAACCAGTAATTACATGCGTGCTCTGTAGCTCTTTTGAAGAAATTATGCGCTGCTTCTTCAATCAAACGTTCAAAACGCTGAGCAGATTGACCACCTTGACGATGCTTGCCCATAATGTTTGAAACCAAAAACTCCTGTACATGAATACGCTTACCTGAAGCGATTCCATATGCTGCTTCTGCACGGTCGATAACGAATAATCCATACGATTTTTTATCGATTAACATATCTTCTAATTGCGTGAGTTCGAATCTAGAATCACAACGGTATCTGAAAGATAATAATGGCTTAGGAGGGTCATCAACAATAATGGTAATGTGTCTAGTCTTGTTGTTTCCAACAATAATCGAACCGGTGAAAAGAGCGATTCCATTTTCCCCTGCATCCCTACATTTAGATAATGCCGAAATCGCTGATTCAATAGCNCCTTGTACATTTTTCTTTGTTGATTTGGATTTTATATTAGCCGCTTGACCGTGCTCGTTTTGTAGCATCTGACGTGCATCGCTTACCTGGCGGTCTGGAGGAATAATTACAGTGACGAGTTCAGTACCGTAACCTTTCATCTCGCGAAGATCTTCAAGTGCTAACTTGAGTTTTAATCTTCGTGTAGCCAGTTCTGCTTCCTCGGACAATCCTTCGCCTCCTATCATGAGGGCCGAGTCGGCCCCCTTCAAGGCTTTTGCACGGCAACCATCATCAATGGTCTAGTTAACCGGGGTTTGATGAGCATGCATATTGTAGCCATCGGAGGCTCACTTCTTAGACCTGAAGAAGCCGCTGATCGTTCTGCTTGGTTTGGACAATTAAGGCAACTAGCAGTACATCTAGAAGGGAATCAGCATCGCCTCGGGATGGTTGTTGGAGGCGGCTTACCTGCTAGAGAAGCAATTACTCTAGCACGTTCTTCGTTCNCAGACAGACATAGCCTGGACATGGTTGGGATTTCAGCTACAAGATTGAATGCAACCATCATTCAGCAATCTCTAATCGAGATTGGCTGTGATGTATGTCCGATTATTCCGACCAATACTCAGGAAGCCGCTGATCTACTAACCAAACATCATATCGTTGTGATGGGAGGAACTAGCCCCGGGCATACAACCGATGCTGTAGCGGTTTCTTTGGCTATAGAAACGGGTGCTGAGCACTGTATAATTGCAACCAATGTATCTCATGTTTACGATAGTGACCCCAGACTTAATGATGATGCTAAGGCTATTGAAGAAATGACTTTGGAAGAGTTGGCCAAGATTACAGGAACCGAGCACCTAGAAGCGGGGGCAAGTTCAGCAGTGGACCCAATAGCGGTAAAATTGGCAATCGAATCAAGAATGAAAATGGCGGTATTAGATGGAAGAAAGGTAGACATTCTCGAAGATGCTATCGAAGGTAGACCATTTGTTGGTACATTGATTAGACCGGAGTGATTAGAATGGTAGATGCAAATGCAGTAAAGGAACGAACAGCAAAAAAAGGTGCGGGAAGACCAAGAGCCTCTAGCAATGTTGCATCACACAAACACTGCAAGATTTGTAGCATCAATATCGATGTTAAATCCGACCCGCGCATCTGTAAATCAGCCGATTGTATTGCTAAAAATGAAAAGAATCAGAAAAATGACAAAATGATGAGAATCATGTTCTTTGTATTCTTTGCAGCTGTAGTTGCTCCAATCTTCCTCTCGCTTCTAGGATATGGTGGAGGTTAATCACTACGATGCCATCCATCGGGTAATGAAAGAGGATCATTCACCATATTTGCCTTACACCTTCGCACAAGTTCCAATCGCAATGATTCAACACCAACTCCCTTCAATGAAGAGATTGTAACACAACCTTCCTCGTCCAAAAGAATTGGTAATTCCGGTTCTCCTTCACCATCCCATGACTCTTCGGCCAGTTTTACCTCATCCCAATTAGAAGGAAGCGGTTGCATTAAATCTCCTTTAGATACAACTACGATTATATCTATTTCTGGAAGCAATTCTTTGACTTCATCNAATAGATTATTTTGCTCCTCTACCGAAGTTCCACTGTCTTCTGTAATATCCATCAAAAAGATACAGATAGTCCCTATATGCTCTATCGCAGCAATAGCTTGCATTTCTATCGCATTTCTATCATGCATTGGTCGGTCCAAAAGACCAGGCGTGTCAACCATCTGATGAGGAACTCTTCGATGAGTAAAATGTCCAACATGCAATCTTTTGGTTGTAAACGGATAATGGTTTATTTCCATATTACCTGAGGAAAGTGCCGATATGAAAGCGGACTTACCAACATTTGGAGCACCNCAGACAACGATTGTAGGACATAATGAATCGATTACTGGTAGTTTACGAAGTATCATCCTGCTTTCATGTAACCAATCAAGAGAAGGGCCTACTCTACGCAAAATGCTAGAAATGCGGCCATATGCTTCTTTTCTTGCATCATGCATTATTTCAAAACGTGCAGTTCTAATTATCTTGGCAGAGTTTTGTTTAGAGATTTTTCTTATCTGCTTACAACCCCATCCTAGCATCGAGAGATGATGACGATAATCATCACAACCAACGCAAGCCTCAACCATCGACTTATCGAATAATGGCATTTGGTCTAGACTTGGCCATGCCTTCATTGTATCTTCCAAATATTGTGCAGCTACATCTGAAGAGGTCTGTACCATTCTTACCAGTTGCTTACGCACTCGGAAAACCTTGACTGGATCGTCGACTCTATCTGCAGCTTTCTTTCCTCGGCTAAATGACTTGTCGAGAACTTCCTCCTCGGTAAGGACTGTAATCAAATCACGCCAAACCACCTTCACAGGTACTCCTCCAATCTGCTGGGCGAGCCATTGCTTCTTCAAATAGACGGATAATTAGAGAGATTATGCGATAAATCGTATTTGAAATTACAATAAAACAATCGTCAGACATTAGAACTAGTAGTGTGTGACACTGCTATGGCTGGCATAGAATTACCCGACTGGGCTCAAATTATGTGGGAAGATCTTGGTTCTCCTGATTTAGATGGTATCGACTCAATCATTTCAGGAGACCTAATGGAAAGAAGGCATGGTTTACGCCGAGATGACCTAGTTGAAATTCAATTAGATGCAAGAGCTATGAGCGAAGGGGAAGACTTGTGGTTACGAGGCCGTTTACTTTCGAGCGGTAAAACATCCCTGGAGATTCTGAGTACAGATGGCGAGCACATCTATTTGGCTAGAGATGTAATTGTAAGAGTCAAACTGATCGCACATACTCGCCCTGCATATATCGATGATGCTGAATTACTTGAGTTTGAAAGAGAAGATCAAAAACGTCGTTCGAAACTCCATGAAAAGGTAGAAAAGAAGACTAAAGGAATTGATGATTCACACCTTTGGGGTTGAGATTTTGTCTCTTCATGAGAAAANGTGCATTCCATGCGAGGGAGGAGTNCCTCCACTTAATTCTAAGGAAATTGAACCTCTAATTTCACAGTTGGGTGATGGTTGGGAAGTTGTTGAGCAACATCATTTGCAAAGAACATGGGGTTTTGATGACTTCGCAACAGCCCTACAATTTGTAAACGATGCAGGAGAAATCTGTGAACAAGAATTTCATCATGCAGATTTCGAATTAGGATGGGGAAGAGTAAAGGTGATGATTTGGACTCATAAAATAGATGGATTGACAGAGTCAGATTTTATTCTAGCATCCAAAATGGACCAATTATAATCGAGTTGAAAGATTTGTCAGAAGTACAGGAAAACCTGATTAGTAGAAGGTCAGTATTTCGTTTTATAGATAAAGAAGTCGCAAATAATTGTTTAGAAATCGCTTTTGAAGCAGCACGTTTCGCTCCATGTCATAAACAAACACACCCATGGAAATTCTATGTTATGGGGCCTGAAACTAGGAATNCNATTATCCCTACAGTAGAACATTTAGCTAAAGAAAAAATCATAGATTCTGAAGAGATGATTAGTGATCAGTTGATTGAAAGAGCGAAGAAGAAAATAACTTCACCGCCTGTACTTATCGCAGTAACATCAAAACTCACTCCTGGTAACTCATTTAGAGAAGAAGAAGATTATGCAGCAACTGTGTGTGCTTTGCACAACCTTGTGCTATCTTTGTGGGACCAAGGAATAGGTTCACAGTGGAGCACTGGCTCGATTACAAGACATGCTGATACATACAAGGCATTAGGTATCTCTAATTCCGAAGAGAGAATTATTGGACTGATTAAAGCAGGCTATCCAGATGTAATACCAAATAGAAATAAAAAAGCAAAATCTGAAATCAGATTTTTCCTTCCTTNAGTGGTTCACAACTTTACAGGTCGAGTAGCACCACAAGCCTGACACTTCAGTAAAGTAGTCCTGTCTTCTTTTATGAAATGGGTATCAGGTGCACCACATTGAGTACATTTCACATATGTGTTAACATAGTTTACAATTGTTTTTTTCAGACGTTTTGGAGGTATTCTACCTTTGAATCTAGCACGAGGGCCATCCCTTGAACCAGAAGTTCCTAACTCATTCAAAAGAAATTGATATACATGATTTTCATCTCGATCCATATGGTTTACTACCTCGATAAAATTACGGAAAATAGTGTTAGAACCTTCGATCATGATTTGTGGAGAAGGTAAGCTCCATCGTGCTCTATTGGAGATTTCTTCGGGAATATTTGACCTAGCGCGGTCAAGTAATTCCTCGTAATCAAAGTCTGCCATCCAAACAAGCGCCGTGTCGGACTCATTTGAGGGTTTCCGCCATCTTGACCATAGTTTCGACGATGGGTTGATGTCCTTTGGATATCTCGAACAATATCATGGACACCGGAATGAGTATCGAAGAACTTCGAACATTAGCGGGCAATTTACGCAAAGAGGGACTCAACTCCCAGCAGATTGCAGATGAATTATCATTATCACAGGACACCATCGCTTGGCTACTTGCTGGTAGTGGTGGCGAAGAAAAGCCACTAGACGTTAGTATTGGATGGCGAACTATTGGAGTAAGGCCTCAAAGAATTGCAGCAACTGGTGCAATTATGGCTGATGTAGCAGCTGAAGAATGTGGAGACGAGATAGATACAGTCGTTGGTATTTCGATTAATGGAGTACTATTTGCTAATGAAGTAGCGAACCAACTTGGCTGTGAAATCGCTATCCACCGTAATGTGGATGGTGCACCCGGCCATGGCTCACTTTCAAACAAATATGGGCAAGTTTCTGGTAAGAGAATAGTGATTGTTGATGACGTTCTTTCGACTGGAGTTACTATGAAGCGTACAATTCAAGCAATGCGTGAAGCGGGTGCTGAAGTTTTACTTTGTATGGTCCTGGTGAACAAAACTGTGCGCAATGAAATCGAAGGAGTTCCATTAAGGGGACTGATTAGAGCAGCAGTAGTTTGAGGTGAATTACGTGCACTGGGCGGATGTTATAGCACAAGCCCTTGAAAAGAAAGGCAAAAAACATCTAATCGCTTCAGGAATTACTCCTAGTGGTGAATTCCATATCGGACATCTTCGTGAAATTTTGACTGGTGATATGGTCACTCGAGCATGTAAGAATCGTGGGCTTGATGCTGAATCTGTTTTTATTGTAGATTCGGCAGACCCACTTAGAAAGGTCTACCCTTTTCTAAGTGATGAATATCAGAAATATATCGGTCATCCTCTTGCTACGATTCCAGCTCCAGATAAAAATGGAAATCCAAGCGATGGTGAAATGAAGTATTCNGAATATTTTCTCAANCCTTTCTTGAAAGCNTTAGAGCAAATTGGAGTAAAGCCTCGAATTATAGACAATTACACGTCTTATTCAACCGGTAAATTTGCTGAAAGGGCNAAAATTGCATGTGAAAAATCTGAAGAAATAAAGGAAATTATTGAACGTGTTAGTGGCCGCGAGTTAGCAGATGATTGGTTTCCATACAATCCATTTGGCCATGATGGAAGTTTGGATGGAGTTACTGTTACTGGCTTTGAATGGCCATATGTGCATTGGGAACAGAATGGAGTTCCAGGAAAATCAGATCTAAATAAGGCAGAAGGAAAACTTCCTTGGAGAGTCGATTGGCCTGCTCGTTGGGGTTGGATTGGAATCACTTGTGAACCATTTGGAAAAGACCATGGCGCATCAGGAGGTTCTTACGATACAGGTAAGGAAATATCTGCTCTATTTGGAGANGTACCTGCTTATCCGATGACATACGAATGGATTTCACTCAAAGGTAAGGGCGCNATGTCATCATCTACGGGTAATACCATTGGACCATTAGAGGCTTTGGAACTTGTACCACCCGAAATACTCCGTTACCTAATCGCTGCATCTAAACCGAAAAANGCGATAGAATTTGATGCGGGAATGTCTTTGGTNGAATTAGCAGATGAATANGAGAGGTTATCTGCTAGAAACCTAGAACAGGAACTAAGTAATCAGGAACTTACAAGGCGGCAAAGAGTTGCTATTGAAGATGGAATTGGAACCTTGAAAATGAGTAGTATTGGAGACATGGTAAACTCACCAATCTCATTTCGACATCTAGCAATGCTAGCACAAGTGAAAAGTGAAGAAGAAATAATTTCGACATATGGNGAAGGNATTTGTCAAAGACTTTCTAGAATGAAAAATTGGATAGAAGGACCTCATTTNCCTCAAGAATTACGAATTACTGTCAGAACAGAAATTACTAGTGGCCTAGATACTCATATCACCAATGCTTTGGCCGAAAAAATATCGGATTGCGAATGGAGTATTTCTGGGATATCAAATGCGATTAGTNCCGCTTTCAAAGAAAACGATATTGTCATGAAAGATGGTTATAAGACNCTATATTTGGCAATTCTTGGTAGTGANAAAGGACCTCGTTTGGCNCCAATTTTAGTAGAGTTGAAACGTGAAAATATTCTAATGCTTCTCGGATGAACCTATCAGAACCCCCTTCGGGGGTCTTGCCACCCAATTTGACCGTTCCATTGAAAGGGGTCTAACGAATCTCGTATGCCATGGCGGGCGTATATTGTCCAAGTTGTGAGGCTGCGGTCGAGCCTGCTGCGAAGTTCTGCCTATCCTGTGGTAATGACCTCACAGTGCACGGTCCAATCACTGCAACAGGGCATGATTTGAACCAATTGAAGGATGCGATTCGACTTCGTGATGACCTCTCAATGGCTGAGAAATTCGANATGATTGCAAAGGTAGAGGAAGGAGCCAACCCAATTTTGATGGGAATCGCTGCACCTGCTGACGGTGACGAGGACAGTGTCCAAGTTGAAGATGAGGACGATGAAGACGCTGGTAAATCATTCAAAGANCATATTTTTGGAGAATCTCCTGCTGCTTCTGCTGCAGTCAGAGCTACTGTCAGGGGAACCGATGGTTGGACATTGGTCCAAAAGGGAACTCTAGACCTTACAGATGGCTTGTTCCGTGATGCAATGAACCTCGGGATGGAAGCATCTACTCATATTCATGATGTTGCAAGTGGAGAACATGAAGGAATCGATCCAGAAGCNATGCGTGCGATTCCAGTTCTAAAACCTCCAAAGAGATCTTTCTGTCCGAAATGCGGTTCTGATATTCATGCTAATACAATGTTGCAATGGCGAAAATGGCGCGACTCTTCTGGCGATGTTGTTTCNATGCAATTAGAAGCTTCAATGGAAACTGCGCTAATCCAAGTGGCATCACATTATCTGACGGTTATAGAAACAATGAATTCAGATAACAAAAANATNGATGAAAAGGCCTTAGAAAAGAAGATCAGAAAGAGACTTGAGAAAGATATCCGTTCTGAAATGGAAAAGGATAGCGAGGGTATTGCTGTTGCTTCCAAGGGCAATGAAAAGAAGGAAGATAAAAAGAAAGAGACTGGAAAGAAGAGCAGTCCTAAAAAGAGCAATGCTACTACTCCAAAGAAAAAGNCTGGAGGATTATTTGGNGGAGCAAAGAAACCTTCTAAGAAATTCGAGGGAGANCCTGCTGACAAGGCTGATTGGTTCTTAGCAGAAGCATTAGATACGATTTATGACCCACATGGAACNGGTAAAGTACCAAAACCAAAAACNATCNTTGCTCGTTCAAGTGAAGGAAATGTTAGAGTTCAGGACGTAGTAAGGGTATATTCTGATGAAGGTAAAGATGGAATCAGCGAATTAGCATGGACGAGTCCTCTAACACAATATATTATCGAAGCATATGATGCATGCTAAACTCAGTAATTCACTGTTAGGCGCATCGGCTGTATTTCTAATTCCATACCTGCTTTGATCGCAGCAACTTCCATTGCAGCACCGCTCATTGTGGTTACAAACGGAATATTCATCTCTACAGCCAATCTTCTCATCATATTACCATCTCTAACGGCACCACCGCTGATTGTTGGAACATTTACTATGAAAGAAACCTCTCCTTTACGCATTAAGTCCAGTGCATCAGGATGTTGCCGTTCTGCTATTCTGTAAACGGTTTGTACCTCCAAATTATTGGCGCGCAGCGTGTCTGAAGTTCCTGGAGTGGCATAGAGAGTGAAGCCAAGGTTCTGTAATTTCTCGGCAATAGGGACTAAATTTTCCTTATCCTCATCACGAACTGTGAGATATGCACCACCTGATTTAGCAACTGGTATCTCAGTTGCTAATCTTGCCTTAAGGTAAGCAACATCAGCTCTTAAATCAGAACCGTATACCTCTCCTGTAGATTTCATTTCAGGACCCGGAGCAGGGTCTAGTCCCTGTAATTTGATGAATGGGAATACAGGAGCTTTTACCGCGACGTGCCCACTAGTTGCTTCGGGGATTTCTTGTTGTGACAAATTAATTCCCAATGTGACTTTAGCCGCTATTTTTGCCATTGGAACTCCAGTCGCCTTTGCAACGAATGGAACTGTGCGACTACTTCTTGGATTCACTTCTAAACAATACAAATTGTCACCCTGGATTGCAAACTGAATATTGTAGCATCCTTTTATTCCCAAACCTAAACCAATATTCCTAGTTTGGATCTTTACTCTTTCAATCATTTCTTCGCTAATATTTTGCGTAGGGATAAAGCAAGTTGAATCGCCTGAATGTATACCTGCTTCCTCTAGATGTTCCATGACAGCACCAATTAGCACCTCTGTTCCATCACAAGCAGCATCAACATCTAATTCGATTGCATGACCAAGATATTCATCTACAAGCAAGGGCTTATCTGGTGCTAGATAGGCTTCTTCAAGATAAGCATCTAACTGAGATTGATTGGCAAGTATCTCCATTCCTCTTCCACCCAAAACATAGGAAGGTCGTATTAGTACGGGGAATCCTATTTGTTCTACAGCATTTCTTACATCACTGGCTGAAGTTCCAGTTGCTCCACGTGGCATTTGAAGATTTATTCTTTTAGCGAATGCTTCGAACCTCTCCCTATCGCTTGCTTCATCTATCGAGTCACAGTTTGTTCCCAGTATTTTCAAATCAAGATTCAAACTAGGTAGGCGGTCCTCAAGTGGAAGCGCTAAATTAATCGCTGTTTGCCCACCAAATTGTAACAAAATACCATGTGCGCGTTCACGAAGAATTACTTCTGTAACACATTCCAAAGTCAACGGTTCGAAATATAACCGGTCAGAGGTGTCAAAATCTGTTGATACGGTTTCAGGATTGTTATTAATCAAGATTGCATCCATCTCAGCCTCTCTAATCGCTTTAACAGCATGGACACAGCCATAATCAAACTCTATTCCTTGGCCGATACGTATAGGTCCTGAGCCAATTACTACCTGGCGAGTTTTGGTTCTAGATTCTATATTAGGGAGTATGTCGAGGATATTATCGCCACTTTGTTCATATGTAGAATAGTAATATGGAGTCTTTGCTGCAAACTCAGCAGCACAAGAATCAACCATTCGATAGATCGGATGTACCTTCTTGCTATGCCGCTGCAACATTACTGCTTGTTCATTATTTTCTGGAGAAACACCTTTCAGTGCTAGTGGAGGGAATCCTAGCAATGCATCTGCGATGTGACTATCACTAAATCCATGCGATTTCCATCGACGCAACTGGGAACTAGACAAATCAGAAGGCCTACAAGATGTAGCGACAATTTCATTTTCTATCGATGCCAAATTTTGGAATCCATAAAGGAACCAACGGGTAATGCGAGTTATTTCATGCACCTTCTCTATACTCCAACCTCTTCTAAAAGCCTCAATTACCGCACCCATTCTACGATCTGTGGCAATTCTTAACCAATCAACCAATGTAGAATCTGGTAATGTTTCATTAGCCCTCTCAATCATACCTTCTCCTTCAGATTCATCTGCTCTAGTCAAAGGTCTAGGATAATGAGCACCTTGTTCGAGTGATGCCCAGGCTTTCAAGAAGGCTTCCTCAAAACAACGACCGATTGCCATCACTTCTCCAGTAGACTTCATCGAAGTACCAAGAGTCCTATTNGCAGTTCTAAATTTATCAAATGGCCATCTTGGAATTTTTACAACACAGTAATCCAATGTAGGTTCAAAAGCAGCAGTTGTACCTTCACCAGTAATCGGGTTTGGAAGTTCATCAAGGGTGTAACCTACTGCAATTTTTGCAGCCATGCGGGCAATCGGATACCCTGTAGCTTTGGAAGCCAGTGCTGAAGAGCGAGAAACTCTAGGATTTACTTCTATTACTCTAACCTCTCCAGTGGATTGGTTTACTGCAAACTGAACATTACATCCACCCTTAATATTCAATGCCCGTATCAAGGATAGTGACATGTCACGCAACTCCATATGGTCTCGGTCAGAAAGAGATTGGACCGGAGCAACTACGGTAGATTCACCAGTATGAACACCCATCGGGTCTATATTTTCCATCGTACAGACGATAATACAGTTATCCGATGAATCACGAATAACCTCGTACTCATACTCCTGCCATCCTAATATGGATTCCTCAATCAAGACTTGCCCAATTCTAGAATTTCTTAATCCGAGTGTGGCGATTTCTACAAGTTCACCAGTATTCCAAGCGGTACCTCCACCCAATCCTCCAAGAGTAAATGCTGGCCTAATCAGCATAGGCCAAGAATTTATTGAATCTGCAGCCGCTAAGACTTCCTCCATCGAATTACAAGCGAATGCATCAGAGATTGGTAAATCAATGTCCAAGCAAACTTGGTTGAATAGATCCCTATCTTCTGCCTTATCTATCGCATCTAGGTCCGAGCCAATCAGTTCTACTCCTAATTCATCAAGGATTCCAGCATGAGCCAGTTCACTAGCGATATTCAGTGCGGTTTGTCCGCCCATTCCTGCTAGCAACGCATCTGGTTTTTCGATTTCGATTATACGCTTAATCGAATCAGGGAGTAGTGGTTCTATGTATACAACATCTGCCATTTCAGGATCGTTTTGAATTGTCGCAGGATTGGAGTTTACCAAGATTACTTTGTATCCATCTTCCCTTAATGCACGGACTGCTTGCGAACCTGAAAAGTCAAACTCGGCTGCTTGACCAATCTTAATTGGCCCACTACCCAATACCAATATCGAGTTTATATCTCCTCTNCGAGGCATTACAAATCACCTCCATAATATGAATCGACCATCGTTCTAAATCTTTCAAACAGAGGATATGCATCGTGAGGCCCAGGGCAGGCTTCAGGATGGAACTGAACGGTGAATGCAGGTCTATCAACCAAATCTAATCCTTCTACTGTGCGATCATTGGCATTGACAAAACGCACCTTTGCTTCAACACCATGCTGGTTTTCTCCGAGAGGTGAACAAGCTCCTGAAGGATGAGCNGCAAGCATCCCTGCATCAGGGTCTGCTACTGCAAAACCATGATTTTGGCTAGTAATCCAAACCCTACCGCTCTCTAAATCGAGNCATGGCTGATTCGCACCACGGTGCCCATAGCGCATCTTGTAAGTCTGAAGNCCGCTTGCCAATCCAAGTAACTGGTGACCTAAACAGATACCCATCACAGGAAGACCTATTTTTACTGCTTCTGCAAGAGTATTCCGGGCATTTGTTGCTTTNCCTGGATGGGCTGGATCNCCNGGCCCATTAGAACAAAACAAAGCGACTGCCCCATAACTACGTATTTGTTCAATAGTTGTTTCTGGCGGACACCAGACCACTTCAAAATAACAGCATAAACTACGCAAAATGTTGTATTTNATCCCACAATCAAGAGCTGCAATACGTGGTAATGGGCTACCAAGGTCATCAGTAGCCCCTTCATTTACGATCAATGCTTCACTGATAGAAACTTCATCTACTAAATCATCTAAATCCGGTGAGGACATACTTTCAAGGTGNGCTCGCATCTTACTCTCGTCATCTATTGGNCCAAATACGCAAAGAACACATCCATGTTCTCGAACTCTTCTAGTGATTGCACGTGTGTCAACATTCTCAATTCCAGGAACATCATTTATTGCCAAAAAATCTCCAATACTCGCAATTGAATTCCGATGGTCTGGATTCTTCATCGCATGACGCACTACAACTCCACGTGGCCAGACTCCCGATGACTCGCTAATCCCTGGATGAATCCCATAATTACCAATTAATGGATAGGTGAAGGTTAGAACTTGTCCAGCAAAAGAAGGGTCGGTCAAAGATTCCTGGTAACCGGTCATTCCGGTGGTAAATACCAATTCACCCTCCCCCCATTTATCAGCACCAAATAATCGCCCTGTATATCGGCTACCATCTGCAAGAAGTAGAACTCCATCTCCTTCAGCGGAGATGGGCTTTTGAGTCACTTGAGAAATGATATCTGTGGCGTCTGGAAGAGATAATCTCGCACCTAACGAGGTATCTCCCTTCTGTGACCAAGCCGCCGACATCACAATTGCTGCATGGATAGGGGTCATAGTCATTGGCAAGGGCCGATGAAGACTCGCGCGTGCGTGCTCTCGCGTGAGGCTAGAAAAATAATAAGACGCAGTAATCTATGTAAGCGAGTGATTATTTATCCTCAATTATCTTCGAGGTCGTGTACAACTTTTCCATCGTTAACCCCTTGGATTACGAGCCGAGCATCTTCGAATTTACGATTGCTACCTGCCTCGCCAAACCAAGCATCCATGAACAGTGCTAGAGCGGCNACTTCTGAATGCGGTTGATTACCAACAGCGACATTATGCTGACAGATTTTGTAGACATCTCCTGGAACTTTTGCTCCACCGACTACTATGCATAGAGGACGATCTCTCCGCATTTTTGGAATCGCATCACGGAAAGGCTCTCCGTACATTGTTAAATGAACTGCAACACCNCCTTCAGCAACATGTTTTTTCAGATGCGATAAGCCTGAAACATGTTCGGTNCCTACGTCTCCTCCAAATCTTTCACATACTGAATTAAGATTCTCAAACATACTTTCATCTTCATCTCCAGCTAAAAGAAATCTGTCTGCGCCAAGTGCTCTGGCTACCAATGCTAGATGAGTTGTTATTCTTGGGTCGCGACCTATTCGGTAGCCTAAGCGTAACACATCAAGGCGCTCTCCCATATTCAATGCGAGAAGGTTTAGCGTTTCAAGCCTCGGTTCCACTTTCCAANTCGCTATCAGGCNCATTTGAAACAGACTGGTCGTCGATNAAATCCAATGTGGGGTAAGCATCAAACAAATGTTTTACCCACCCTAACAAAACAGCATCAATCAATANTTTAGCAGCAATTAGCATNGTTGTTGATAAAATTAACAGACGTGCGAAACGCCACAANCCTTCAGATGTAGTTAATGAGTCACTAAAGAAAGCCAAAATTGCCGGTTCAGAGACGTATAGAACAACAAATACNTACATGATACCACTTACTAATCCGGGGAATAATTGACCTAANGATCTTGAAAAATCAGANAGTATGGAACCTAAGAATACTAAACTCGGTGCTAGAATTGTAACTGTAAGGAANGTCGGTCCGAAAAAGATTGAATCNGCTCCCACATCATCTCCCTTTACCTGAAGTACAGCAAGCCACCAAAATACCGCATAGGTTGCTAGTATGCCACCTACCCACATAGAACGTGAATGAATCATCTCTCCCAATGCTGCTCTGTCACGCGGATTCAAGCGCGTAATGATTCTTAATGCAAGCTCGATTTGCTCATCNTTTGGCTGAATATCTAATTCTTCATTGACATCAAGACCGGCCTCNTCTGTCAATGCCTCGGAGTCAGACATGCAAGACCGTCGCGCATCGCATCTCATAAAGCATACCTCTCACAGGAGCATCAACATGGCGGTCCGAGAGGAGGGTGTTGTTCGCCAACCCCTAATTATGGGAGTAATCAATGCCACTCCTGATTCATTTCATTCCGNATCAAGAAATGGTTCTGTAAATCGAGCAAAANAGATGTTAGANCAAGGTGCTTTTTGGATTGACATAGGTGGGGANTCCACGCGCCCGGGCGCTGAAAAGATTTCTATAGAAGAAGAACTTAAACGGACTATTCCTTTGGTCGAGGAGATTTCTAAACTTGGTAATGTATCAATTGATACAAGACATGTTGAGGTTGCGAAAGCAGCATTGGATGCTGGAGCAACTATGATCAATGATGTAAGCGGATTGAGAGATCCTGAGATGTTTGAATTGGTTGTAGAAAGCGGATGTTCTGTTTGCATNATGCATATGCTTGGAGAACCTGGTACCATGCANGANAATCCAGAATATGAAGACGTAGTTGATGAAGTAAACGAAGCATTACTGGATAAGGCTCGAGAATTAGTTAGCCGAGGACATTCGATGGACTCGATTTATCTCGACCCAGGTATAGGATTTGGAAAAAAACTAGAACACAATATAGAGTTGCTAAAAAATAGTGAAAGATTNCGTCCATATTCGATTTTNTGGGGCGTCTCTCGAAAATCCATGATTGGAGAAATTTGTAATCAAGAAAGTACATCTGAAAGATTGTCTGGAACTCTTGCAATCGCTTCCTATGCATTCAACCAAGGCATTGACATCATTAGGGTGCATGATGTGCGAGAGCATGCTGACCTGTTTGATGTGCTCAGTGTTTTGGAGGATTGATTTTGTTCCTGATTATTGGTTCTGACCCTCTAGCCATGCGTCTTGCTAAATGGATTAGCTCAAGAGCAAGAGTAAGAATAATTGGTTTAGCCGAACATCTTACTGCCCTAGAAGATGCTGAAATTGTAATATTACCTACAGAGATGAATTTAGATGAAATGCCATTACCTGAAGTTGCACCAACCGCAGTATTACTCCTTGAAGAGATAGTTTGTGATGAAGACCCGGTTAAAGCATTGAAGAATTACTGGCCAAATACTCCGATACTCTCAACTCTTAATTTGGAAGGTGCTGAAATGATATCTGTTGAAGACCTCACTATTT
This sequence comes from Methanobacteriota archaeon, assembly GCA_002706615.1. Lineage (GTDB taxonomy): Archaea > Thermoplasmatota > Poseidoniia > Poseidoniales > Poseidoniaceae > MGIIa-K1. Next base: position 8,214 of record PALS01000027.1, on the reverse strand, counting down.
CTGCGATTCAAGATAGATTGCGCTCGATAGATAGAAAGCAGGGTGCAGGAGAAGTTTTGCGCCGGTTATCTGAAAATCAAAATCAAAGTGTTGCTATTTTCTGTCATGACAATCCTGACCCGGATGCTTTGGCTAGTGCTATGGCGATGAAACATATTTGTGAGAACTTAGGACATGAGGCGCAAATTGTTCATGGAGGTATGATAGAACACCAACAAAACCGTGCAATGGTGAACCTGCTAGAATTAGAACCGAGAAGATTGATTCTCGATTGGGAAGTCGAAGACCTCCTAAAGCAGGTTGATATCGTAATCTGTGTAGATTTCTCGCATCCTGGCGCAAATAATGTACTTCCAGAAAATTGTGTCCCACATATTGTAATCGATCACCATACAAGTGAGATTAGACCTGCGGGAGATGTAATTCTTGTAAGAAGTGAGTTTGCAGCAACATCATCACTAGTTGCTTCAATACTTATGAATTCAAAAATAGAAATGGAAAAAAGTGTCGCTACAGCCCTAGCATTTGGAATTAGAACCGACACATTAGGATTCACTCGGTCTTTTAATGCGGTTGATTTACGTGCTTTATCTTGGCTTGGAGCATGGATTGATTGGGATTTAATGCGCCGATTTGAAACACCTCCGCGTTCTCAAGAAGTACTAGATATTTTCAAACAAGCACTGACAAATGCTAGTCTTGAAGGTGGCCTTATGCTTGCTCCTATAGGAGAGATGGTCGACCGTGATGCCATTGCTCAGGTAGCCGATTTCTTATTACCAACAGAAGGCGTAGATACCGTGATTACTTTTGGAATACGAAGGAGCAAGGTTATACTTTCAGCTAGAACTACAAAAGAAGGATTGCATATCGGTAAAGAACTTTCACAACTATTCCCAAAAGGAAGAGCAGGTGGTCACAAATCGCTAGCAGGGGGACAGATTCCCTTTGAAGACATCAAGTGCCTCAATGCGGAAGAAGCATTGGAGCAGATTGAATTAATATTACGAGATAATTTCGGGGGTTAATCATTTGAGCGAAGCACCTGTAATCGATATTGATGACAATTTGCGTCTACTAGGTACTGCGCATGTTGCAACTGCTTCGGTAGAGGCGGTTAGAAAACAGATTTCTGAATGGCAACCGGATATAGTAGCGGTTGAATTATGCAAATCNAGACATGCAGCGCTAACNAATGAGCGCCGATTAGACAAAGAAGGTCTTCTCAAAGTTATCAAAGAAGGTAAGGCACCTCTTGTTTTGATTCAATCATTACTTGCAGCCGAACAACGACGAATAGGTTTGGATGAAGGTCAACAGCCAGGTGCTGAATTATTGGCTGCAGTAAATGCAGCAGAGGAAGCTGATTTAGAAGTNGCTTTGGTCGACAGGGATATTCAAACNACATTGCGTAGAGCNTGGAAGAAAATGCGTTTGAAAGAAAAAGTCGGCTTGCTTTGGGCACTTATTTCNGAAGAAGATGATGANGATGATGANATAAATCTGGANACNATGCTTGCTGACAAGGACNTGCTTACNTCTCTAATGGANGATCTACGTGAGCTCTCACCCGGTGCTGGAACTGTACTTATTGATGAAAGGGATGAATATATTTCTCGNGAGATTACAAAGGTAAGAGGGAAAGGAAAGGTNCTAGCAGTTTTAGGTGCTGGACATCTTACTGGAGTAACTAAGTTTCTTGAATCAGATATCGTNGAGGATAAACAGAGATTAGAGGAATTATCTGCAATTCCAAAGGGCGGAAATGCTCTCAAAATCATAGCATGGGGTATTCCAATTGCAGTATTAGGTCTTCTTGGATGGTTTGCTTACAATGGAGATTTTGAATCTATAAAGAAAAATGGCATCTATTGGTTGGCGGGCAATTGTATTGCTGCTGCAGTTATGTGCTTGATTGCAGGAGGCCATCCTATCGCGATTCTAGTGGCTGCTTTAGCAAGTCCAATTACTTCGCTAAATCCTGCCCTGGCTGCCGGCTGGTTTGCAGGTTATGCTCAATTGAAAATCAAAGAACCGACCGCTGAAGATTTAGCAGTATTCTTGAAACTAGATTCAATGAAATTATTCTGGACTAATCGCGCAGGAAGAGTCCTACTTGTAACCGCCTTAACCAACCTGGGTTCTATGGCTGGTGCTTGGGTTGCAGCCGGTTTGATTGCAGCTGGTTTGTGATTATTTCAGAAACTAATCTGAACTGCTTCTCTCTGTACAGGGTCTGTGACCTCGAATAGATCACGGCGCTGTGCAGACATCATTCCTGCAACAATGTTGGTCGGTATCATCTGAATTGCAGAGTTCCAATTTGTAGTAGATGCATTGTAAAACTCTCTGCGGTCAGCGACTTGATTCTCAAGTGTAACCAATTGATTTTGTAAGTTTACGAAAGAAGAATCAGCCTTCAAATCAGGGTATTGCTCAGCAACCATATTGATTCTTGGCATCAAGCCTGCAAGTGTTCCTTCTGCAGCACCTAGCCCTCGTACATCACCTGAAGAAAGCGCTCCTGCTGCTGCTTGACGGGCTTTGGCAAATTCCATGAACAACTCTTTTTCATGGTCAGCATAACCCTTTACAATATTGACTAAGTTTGGAATCATGTCGTATCTTTGCTTTAGTAAAACATCAATATCAGCCCATGATTTGTTTACATTTTCGCTCATTCTGACCAAGCGGTTGTAAGTACTGATAAACCAAATTAACAATGCAGTTACAACAACACCTGCAATTATTCCCACTACTGCTCCGCCGGATAGTGCCATGTCTGTCGGCTATAGTTTCATCACTTAGAGCCTTCTACAGATTGGGAAAGGTTTCTTCTACAGTAGCAATGAGGAGGTTTCATGCGCGCTAGTGTTGCTTTGACACTATTCATTGTCTTAACTCAGGCGCTATCAGGTTGCTTTGGAGATGATGAGCCAATTGCAGTGGTAGAAGATGATTCACCATTCTATTTCAATATTGGAGATACGACTTGGTATCATTATGCTGGAGCAATAGATGCAACTAATGCATCACTAGGATTTGATAATCTAACTGGGAATTCAACACCATTCAATACAGTTGGGACCTATTATGGAATCGGCGCTACCACCTTTGAACCAACTATTGGAGTGACTTCTACAGGTGGTATACACTTCTCTTCATATGGTGGCACAGGCTCGGGTACAATGGTCTATACATCGATGGACCAAGGGCAAACATGGAACAATATGGGACCCTTTAATCCAATCTTCCCAGATGTTGGTCAAGTACCTTCTTCCAATGACCCTTACATCTATGTCGATAAATGGACCGACAGAATTGTCAAATTCGATATGCACGCTCTGACTGCAATGTTTGTTGAATATTCAGATGATGATGGACAAACATGGTCAATACCTTTCAGTGCTGAAGGTTACTATTCACCTCAAGACCACCAATCGATTGCTTCTACCTTAGATGTAAACGGCATCGGTTTCCATGAAACAATATACGTATTCTGTATCAATACTGGGAGTTCCGCATTAGGTCCTCAATGCTCCCGTAGTCTAGATGGGGCGCACACATGGGATATTCAGAGGCCTGGATACCCGATAGGAACCCCTCAATGCTCAGGATTACATGGTCACCTAGCAGGATCTAATGATGGAGCGATATACCGAGGAAATCCATCTTGTGATGGACCTGCTGTTTATCGAAGCGTTGATGGCGGTTATTCTTGGACTGAACATACAATTACCACTGAAGTCCCTATGCAAGAGGGATGGCATAGCCACGAAGTTGCTGTAGCTACTGATAATGCAGGCAATCTATTTGCATCTTGGATTTCGCTTGACGAAATGCCTTGGATGGCTTACTCTAGAGACCAAGGAGATACTTGGTCACAACCGATGATGGTAGCACCTCCAGGTGTTAATGAAACTGGTTTCCCTACAATCTTTGCTGGGGAAGAAGGAAGAGTTGTAGTAGGATATATCGGAGAAGGTGATGATAATTCAGGATGGGGCGGATATATGTCTGTAATGACTGATGCATTTGCTGAAAANCCNTTGATTACAACNGTTGCAGTAAATCACCCATCTGACCCATTGGACTCTACTGATGATTGCGGCAATGTGCGCTGTGGCGGATTTGGAGATTTCATAGATGTAGAAATCGATGATGAAGGGCGCCCTTGGATCGCTCTTGCTCACAATGTGAATGGAGAGATTGGAATTGTAGGTACTTGGATTACTGGACCTTCATTGTATGGAAATATGACNCAATTACCAACCATCATGGCTGGTGGACCGCATACTACACTCTAAGCCACGGGTATTTCGGGTGCCGAATGAACTCATTAGTTTTAGAAAAAACTTAATCTCCTCACAGATTAGCAAATATATGCGTGGATATATTCGGAATGTGTATAATTCACTTCAAATGGACTACACTGAAGGAACATTCTACTCCCATCTCCAGTCTTTATTTAATAGAGAATTTNTCAATGNAAACGGTGTTGAATTGGGTTTAAACNAATACANTATCGAAGCTCAACCCTCTCAGGATGGAAGATTTCCTGATTTTGCGATATGGGATGAAGAAAATGAGTTGATTACTAGAATAGAAGCGAAACGTCCCGAAATACCATTATCAGTCTGTCTCGAAGAAAATCAGAACCAACTTATAAATTACCTTAACGAAGCAACAGGTCATCCGAATTTAATTTTGACAAATTTCCTTTCATTTGCTTTCGTTCGGTTAGAAGCAGGAGAGGCAGTTTTCGACGGCGATATATATTTTATAGCTCAATCACTTGAAGATTTATCAAATAATCCTGCTCAAAATCTGGTGGCTCAGGCTGCAACAGAGTTTAGAAATCTACTCACAATTATCGCTTCACTTGAAGCGAGTGAGGTCAACTCAGTATCTACTACAATGAATTACATGATTCTCCTATCCCACGCAGTAGAAGATATATTCAATCAAAATGAAATCACCATGCCGGGAGTTACAGAGGAACATAATAACGTCCTTCAGGCCAATTTAAACAATCTGCATACCCTGACCCAGCCATTCATACAAGAAGATGGTAGAAGTTTTGGACAACTTTTGATATTGGGACTTAGTATGAACGAATTTCTTCGACGTAGAAGAGAAAATGATTTCGACTATCAGATTGAAGAAGGAATCCTCCCTCAGATGGGATTACGGCAGGCAATCAACAATTTGTTCACCTGGAGGGAAATGTTCCAAATTAATACACTCTTTGAACGCGTGATGTATGGATTAAGTCTTCATTTTCCAAATATCTTGCCCGGAGATAACATCGATATACTTGAAAATAACAGAATATTATTCGAACAATTTGTATTTGGATACCTTGAAAATGAGGATTCAAACTGGGTGAATGATTTTGGAACAGTTCCTACACCTTATCCAATCATTCGCTACATGATTCGAAAAGCGGAACAAGAGTGGTCAAGGACTCGAGATAACAATGATGGATTATTGGACTCAGAATGTTTTGTTTTGGACCCTTGCACTGGTTCTGGACATTATTACATTTCGGTTTTGGAACATATTTACCGTAAAGCAGTTACTTCTGGATTAGGGATTGAATATGCGCGAGAGCAAGTAAGAGTCGCGATTGGAAGTGAAGAACAAAGAGGAAGAATTGTAGCCATAGACATACAACCTGCTTGCCTTTTGATGACTTTGATGAATTTGCGTTTATTTTGTGAGCAGTATCAAATCGACACAGAATTTATGCTCCCAAGCGTACATCTTGCCAATTCACTTACCTTTGGGAATGAAATGGGACCTCAGTATCTATTCGATTTGGCCACCACTGATTTTAGTATTACACTAGGTAATCCTCCTTGGTCTGGCCATAGTTCGTTTCAGATGGAAGGCTTGGCAGAAACGATGACGCCTTGGTCTGTAGATTATACGGAATGGTATACGCAAAATATAAACAGAAATGTGAGGGGTTCAAATCCAAATCCTGCTTTTGCATTTCTTCAGCGCTACGTCACAGCGCGTCATTCTGATATAGTTTCATTTGTGATTCCATCAACAATATGCTATTCAGCTCAATGGATGGGGGCTAGATCATTCTTCAGAGAAAATGGGTTCCGTGTCCGAATAGACCATCTTGGAGGAGAAATAGGAGCGATAAGCAGAGAAGATGGAGGTTCTGTTTTCGTAATTGAGGGAGTCCCAACAACCACTACCGCATGTAGTATTATCACAATTTGTCGTCCAGATACCATAGATTCTGAGCCTGATATTCGTGCGCGAGTGTGTTGGAATAATCCTGGTAGGTGGTCAACAGAACAAAAATTGCAAGCTCTATCGAATGAGGCCCCAATGGTTGGAAAATTTGATGGCCATGAATTTATTCCTGCTGAGGAAACTTATACTTACAATTACTCTCTTCCGGCTCCACCGCATCATTACTGGGCACCATCTGCTGATGGATTCGATGGCATACCGCTCGGATTTCTATCCGTTTTCGACATGAATTATAATGGCATGGAGCCTACAACAGGAATGGGATATCGATTGGTTGACGCCAATCAGACTGCTTTTACTGAGAGGATAAGAGCATTTTTCCTCAATGAAAATCTACAACACGCAATCGATGGAGACGGTGGGACTTGGTATTCAGAGAATTTTAATCCAAATGCGCCGTTGACTTCTGAGGAACGATTCGACTTAATTTCCGACAATATAGAACAGATTAGTGATTCGTTTCGATGTGTCTCCATGGGGTGTATGGTTAACACATTTGCATTTACACCGATGCATTTGAACGATGCAGGTGATGACAGAATAAAACTTTGGCATCGAATGAAAGTACATCAATACACTCTTCAAGAGGACAATGATGATGATGAGATCGCAGAGGGCTATTTTCTCATTCCACAAACTTTAGGGAATGAAAGTGATGATGGGATATTGGGTTCACATATCCCATTTTATCCTGGACATAAAGACACTGCAAAACGAAACGGAAGGGCTTTTCCTCGCATGTATTTCGATGGAGAAAATTGGGTTGCAAACATAAGAGATGATTTTCGTGACTTTCTTGAGTCTACTTGTGCTGATTGGGACTGCTATACATCTTGGAACGAAAACGAACCGGTTCTCGCAGAAGAAATATGGGATTATATTCTTGGCATCTATTCATCTTCTCAAATGCGTAATTCTATGCAACATCCCAATACATGTTATCTGACAAACTTGATTTTCCCTGCGAATGAAGAACTTTTCGATCAAATAAGGTCACTTGGAGAATATGTACGTTTACTACAATCATTCAATCATCCCCCAGAGAACTCCATTTACAGGTCTTTTCATAATGAGTTAGTTAATGTCGTAGCGCAAAACCTTAGCCTCCGAAATTCAAGAGATTATGAACAGTCTGAGCCATTAGGTTTGAATTTATTTGAAGTGTATGGGCAGAAGCAAGATCGTAATTATACTCCTTCGTTTCAATCTGACGAAGGGGGCATCATAGATGATAATTCTATCCAAGGATTACTAAACCAATTTCAAAACCTAGTAAATCTCTTAGGTATGGAGGGCATAAATACTCCCGCAGAACTAACTGAACTCTCCATAGTTAGAATCAACTCGCAAGGCGGGGATGTTTCAGAACAATGGCTTCATGGAGTACCAACAACTGCTGTTAACCTGAGAATAGGGGGGCATCCTGTGCTCGCTCGCTGGCTGACCTGGAATAGTAATTCTGGCGGAAGATTACACTCCACTTGGGATGATGAGCATAGAGAACAAAAATATCCTGAGTTAATCACGGTGATCAGAAATTTAACCTCACTTGCAATAATTCAACCGATTGCTAATGGATTATTCGACAGAGTAGTCAGCAACCTTAGTTCATGGCACCTGTTCCAAAATTCTGAAGAGGAGTAATGAAAATACAAATACCTGCGCGGAATTATAATTTTAAAACCATTAAACATTGATTTAACTCGATAACTTTTGCTTGGGAGTTATTGTTTGCGAAGTGCTGCGCTCAAAATGGCTATGATTGCAAAGATGGAATCAATACCGATAATTCCTAGAGCATTTGACTCTTCAGATTCGGCACTGATGAATGATTCTTGAAGTGTGAAAGAATCCCCTATTGTACCATCTATTCGGTGATGAGTAAATTGTAGTTCACGAGTATTATCATCATAGACAAAACGTGTCCAGCCATATGTA
>PALS01000026.1 GCA_002706615.1 Methanobacteriota archaeon | reverse complement strand
TGACAGTGATAATGATGGAATCTTAGATTTAGAAGACGCATTCCCAAGCGATGCAACTCAAACAAATGATTCAGATGGCGATGGATACGGAGACAATGCTTCAGGAAATAATCCTGACCAATTCACGAATGTATCTACGCAATGGGCAGATACAGATGGTGATGGCTATGGCGATAATTGGGGTAATTCCTCTTGGAACTCTACACGCGTGATTGATTTCCCCGGAGAATTTGTTGAGGGCGCAGAATTAGCCGACCATTGTCCTACAATTTCTGGCAACTCTACAGTAGATGGAATCTTTGGTTGTCCTGATGGAGACGGCGATGGAATCGCAGATCAATATGATGAGGTGAATGATTCCGCAGTAATCGAAGAAGAACCTGAACAAGAAACACAAGAAGAATCCACTTCAGATTCTGAAGAGGAGACATATCTAGAATCACTACTTTCTGGAGATACTGAAACCATAACGCAAACCGCAGGTTTTGGAGCGATTCTACTTGCGCTACTAGCTTTACTTCAAACAAACTTTGTTGCAGCCTTACTTCCAGATACCTTTAGATGGGTTCAAGTTCTACGTCGCTCAAACAAACTCTCAAAAGAAGAAATCAAGGAATTGAATTACCTTCAATCTCTTGTTCAAGCATACTATATTGATACTGAATCACTTAAGGAAGAACTTGAATTATTGAAAGCAGACTTAACCGCTCGCTACATGAATAATGAGATCAAAAAAGATACTCGTGAAAAGTTAATTACTCTTGTAGATGAACTTCAATCATCTACTCCAAATCAAATAGAAAAAATCGCATTTAATGAAGCATATTTCGGACTGATTGGAACTACTGATTCTGAAGAAAGGACGAATCTATTGGAACAAGAAATAGCGATGCGCGGACAATCATTACCGCAAAGAGAACTCAAGGGTAACATCAGTTCCGAGGATGGTTATGAATATCTAGAGTCTCCAGCAGAAAGTGGAAATTGGTTCATTCGAAATCTTGATTCTGGTGATTGGGAAAAATGGTCATAGGCCCGAATCTTTCAATTTAGACAAAGCGTTTTGTTGTGATTTGTCCAATTCCATTATTTCTTTCAAAACAAATTCGATATCGACGTCCTTGACCCGTTGCCTATCGCCAACTTGGGATAGAGGAGGAATTGTGATTCNTCCTTTCAAACCGGACGGNAACGTAACATCGACCTTACCACCTAACATTAATTGAGAATAAGTAACTTCAATTTCTTTTACAACACGGTTTCCATCCCAGCGACAACCTTCTCCGGGGTCAACTCTTATCTTGACGATTAAATCTCCATTCACGCCATTTGGATGGCCATGACCTTGGCCCTTTAGACGAGTTTCCTTTCCATGAGCAGAATTTTGNTTCACATTTATTTTCAGTGTTTTACGNTTCTTATCTATNCTGCCGTGTGTNCCTGGAATCAGTTGAGTATATGAAAATGTGAAATCCCCTCCATCGGTTGCTTCTTGCTTGGTTAAATCCAACCATGCTGTAGCATCTTGTCCACGTTGTTGTGGGGGCTGGGGTGATGACCTTCGANCNCCTCTTGGCATTCCTCCCATTCCTGAAAANGGTGAACCGCCTCCACCAAACATTTGTGAAATAANATCNTCCATATTCATAGAACCCCCGCCTGGCATTCCTCCAAACATCTGTGATTGTTCATGCTGNCGGCGTGCTTCTGCGGTTCCAATTGAATCGTAAGCGGATTGTACTTCCTTGAATCTTGCTTCTGCCTTTGGNGANCCATCATTTCTATCGGGGTGATATTGGCGAGCCAACTTGCGAAAAGCCTTCTTAATTTCAGCGTCGGAAGCCCCCCTATTTACACCGAGAACCTGATATGGGTCGCGCTCCGCCATTGTATCATCGAGGCGCAGGTGTGCTTTGAACCACTCGCTGGTTCGAGTTATACCGCGTCGATTGGGTTAAATGAGGGTCATAGTTCGGCTTGATACCCCTGAGGTGAAACCATGTCAGATAAAGAAGACCAAAAGCGCTCGTTTGAGGACAAGGTCCAAGATAGACAAGATGCAATAGAGGCTCAATTCCGTAAGATNTCTCGCGGATCTTGGGCTCGTATTTTGCGTATGGCTAGAAAACCAACTCCACAAGAGTTCAANCAAACATCGATTATTTGTGGAATTGGATTATTTGTTCTCGGATTTATCGGGTTTGTAATTCTAATTTTAATGGACAATTTTATTCCATGGCTTATCCATGATGTATTTGGAATCTAAGGTGATTATTTTGACTGAAGCATTTATCGCATTTATCCGCCATGAAGGAGAATTACTTCTTCTTCGCCGTTCAAAGTCTGATTCAGACTCNCCTGCTCTTTGGGACGGAGTATATGGGATTGGAGATACTGAAGAAGATGTACTCAATCGTGTTACTGAGTGCACAGGAATACCTCTAGAAGATTTGACATATATCCGTGCTGGGCCTGCATTAGGTATTGACATGGGAGGGCGTCTACAAGACATCGCCCCTTGCTTGGTAATTTCAGCCAGTAACGAGGTAACTCCTGCTGGCCGCTACACAGAAGCATCTTGGGTCGATCCTGGAGAAGTCCAAAACCACAACTGTGTCTTTGCAGATTTAGATATGGAAAATTCAGACAAGTTATTTCGTGAAATGTATGGTAGCGTAGCAGGNTATCTNTTTATTGTCAAGACAGCAATTGGNTCAGAGAAGAGAGTTGCTGATGAGATGCAAGCGAGACTGATGGGCTCTGGTTCACTTTCAGCAATACTTCCTCATATCTATGGAATCCTCCATCCTACTGGAATGAGAGGATATGTGATGGTTGAATCTAGTGCTTTACATCATGTTGAGAAATTGATTGGTCGCTCTGGTGGTCGAGATCCTAAAGCTAGACGCGGACTCAACCAAACACCTTTGAAGAATGCAAAAACAGTTCTTCCAGGGGAAGCACCACTCANGGATATNCTTCCATACCTAGAACCTAAGGCGGTTACTAGCGGTATTGAAGTTGGATGTATTGTCGAGATTGTAACTGGTGCATTCAAGGGNGAAAAGGCTCGTGTTACCAGTGTTGTTGAAAACAAGGAAGAGGTAAGTATGGAACTATACGAACAACCGATTCCTATGACTTTGAAGATGCGCGGAGACCATGTAAGAGTGGTCGAACGTGTCGAGTGAATTTAGTGAGGTACCTGGCTTAACCCCAATTTTAACCGCACGACGCGATTAAATAGGGGTGGTAAGTCGGCAAAATGCTCACGTCCGTGAGCGATAGAGGTGTTCAATCATGCCAAAGCCCTGGACTAGCGAGCTTATCAAGAAGGCTCTAGGTGTCAAGAAGTGCAATGGTTCAGTTGANGCCGCTACCGAGGACATGAGCCTTGAGAAGGCAATGGACGTCGCTCGCCAGAAGGCGAAAGAGGGCCACCTAACCGGTGCCGATTTGAAAGCGCAGACCCGTGAGGTCATTGGAACATGTGTTGCAATGCGTGTAAAGATCGAGGGCCAGTGGGCAAAGGACGCGTTGGTAACAATAGAAAATGGAGATTGGGATACACGCTTTGCTTGAAACAACTCACGGACCACGGTAGAGGGACTTNGTCCTTCGCAGACCGAAGGGGTGAACAAAAATGGAAGAAAAAATATCTGCAGCAATCAAGAGCGCCNTCGAAGGTGCTCCAGACCGCAAATTTGTCGAATCAGTGGACTTTGCATTCACTATCAAAGATGTCGATTTGAAAAATCCAAACAACCGTATCCAAGAAGAGATCAGACTTCCTTCTGGCCGTGGTCGTTCAATCAAGGTAGCAATGTTTGCAGGTTCTGATGCAGCTCAAAAGGCAAAGGCTGGTGGCATACNTGTCATCGATCCTGCTGAAATCGAAGAACTTGGTAAGAATAAGATGCAGGCTAAAAAATTGGCTAACTCNTNCGANTTCTTCCTTTCTGAAGTACCNCACATGGGTCTTATTGGACGCTACCTTGGTGTAGTTCTCGGTCCGCGTGGTAAGATGCCACGCCCGGTNCCACCAGTAGTAGATCCTGCAGCTATTGCAAATAGCCTACAATCTACTGTAATTGTAAAGTCCAGAGATAAAATNACTTTCCAGNCACCTATCGGTACCGTTAGTCAATCTCATGAGGAATTGTTGAAGAANGCTATGGAAGTNTANAACCGTGTCACATCCAAACTAGAACGTGGAATAGGCAATATTCGNTCCCTATANGTTAAGACAACTATGGGNCCTTCNAACAAAGTAGAGGTGNTAAATTGATTCCAAAGGTNGCAAACTGGAAGAGAGACACAGTATCTTCACTTTCCGANTTAGTAAATGGTGGAGGCACTCTTGCTGTAATCGATATCCATGGTGTACCTGCTGGTGCAATGCTTGGAATGCGTGAGGATTTGCGCTCTAACATGAANATTCAAGTCGCAAAGAAGAGACTNATGAAAATTGCTTGGGAAAATGCAGGTCATGACTTTACAGATTTAGAAGAACTTTATGCAAGTGCAGTTCAACCTGCACTGGTTCAAACCGACATGAATTCCTTCGAGGTATATTCTGAACTAAAGAAGACAGAAGCAGGTCGTGCAGCAAAGCCTGGCGACATCGCTCCTCATGACATCATTGTTGAAAAGATGGATACAGGAATGCCACCAGGACCAATTGTTGGAGAATTAAACTCCGTAGGAATACCTGCTAAAATNATGGGTGGTTCAGTTCAGATTCAGAAGACCACAACCGTTCTCAAAGAAGGTGAAGTATTCGAGGATGACCTCGGAATGATGCTTTCAAAGATTGGAATAAATCCAATCGTCACTGGTCTAAGACTATGTGGAACAATAGAAGACGGTGTTAGATTTGAACCTAAGACATTAGATCTAGATTACGAGAAGTTTGAAAGTGACCTCATCAGTTTCGGTGCTGGTGCTTTCAATCTCGCATGCAATATACGCTGGTTTACTAACGATACCACACCAACTCTCCTAGCCAAGGCAAGTAGCGAGGCTCTTGCAGTGGCTTTGGAGGCGGCAATTGTCACAACAGACACATTGCCGCACTTCATCAGTCGTGCACCCCGCGGTGCCCTAGGTATCGCAGGTTCGCTAGACCCTGAAGCTCTCGATGACGAGCTCGCCCACCTCTTGGGCGCAGCCGCAGAAGCAGCAGCAACCGCTGCTACTACTGTTTCGAGCACTGAAGAAGCCCCTGCCGAGGCTGAAGCAGAAGAAGAGGAAGAGGAGGAAGCAGGCGGTTTCGACGGCCTGGGCTCTCTATTCGGTTGAATAAAATATTGAGGTGAAATAATATGGAATACGTATATGCTGCAATGCTACTGCACGCTGCTGAAAAAGAAATTGATGACAAAGCTGTTTCTGCTGTCTTAAAGGCTGCAGGAGTCGATGCTGATAGTGCCCGTGTGAAGGCTTTAGTGGCTTCATTGGGCGGTGTTGACATCGCTGAAGCAATGGCCACCGCTGTGGCAGCACCTGCTGCTGCTGCACCTGCTGCTGCTGCCGCTACCGCTGACGAGGCACCTGCTGCCGAAGAAGAGGAAGAGGAAGAAGAAGCTGGCGGTTTCGACGGCCTAGGTTCTCTGTTTGGTTGAAGCCAAAACAAGACTGATCTACTTACCACGCCGGTTTCATACCGGAACTGAGCGTGAGCACGGTCCAGTCAGGCTACAACGCGGTTCACAGTCTGAGGTTACCTCGCCCACTTGTTGGGCTGGAACCTAATGTGGCCTTTAGGACCAGTTGATTGTTGCAAAGAAGTGTACTTCTTTCGATTCATTGATGAATAGTTTCGGGTTCGCCCGTATTATGCTTAGAAAGAGGGAGTTGACCTACGAGGTTTCTACTTCCCCTATTGAAAATATCAAAGCGATGAGAAATTTGGTTAGTGAAAACGGTTGGGAGATGAGACGTCACGAAGGTAGCCGTCTAGTTGACCGCTTTGCAATTATCATGCCTATGACACAAAGTGCTCGAACTCTTGGTATAGAGGTTCTAGATGGACCTTTACAAGGTCTCGAATTACATTCTTGGGCTGAAACTAAGGGTTCATCAGGAGCGATAAATATGGCTGCTTGGACAATACCAGGTGGTCAAGAAAATACAGAGGCTATGGATTTGATTAGGAGCTGGGCTATTTCTTTGCCCAGATGTCCGTGGAAATGGACCTTTGGTGAGCGTTCAAAAATCGGATATTTGCTTCCAGTATGGCGAAGAAGCCGTAGAGCGTTTCGAAAACTCGGACTAAAAACATGGAATCCTAGTGAAAGCGAGCAACCGTGAATCTTGAGTATAACATACTGTTAGGGTTGACTACAGGAGGAGTGATTTTGCCATTCATAGATGATATCATGACCGATCGTAACACTCAAATTCATGTTGCAGCAATCGCATTTTTCTTAATCGTATTTCCAGCCTACTTCGCGTTTGCTGCAAGTAATACAGAACCGTATACGATTAGTGGCGGTCCAGTAGGAGATTACTCAGTAACCGGGACCTATTCTTATCATCAAATTGGAGATGGTTCACAATATGTGAATGATGGAGACACAGTAAATGTCATGGTGAATTCAGATGCTGCTGGAGATGAAATCGATGGTAAGAATATCGTTGGAGTAAGGGCGACTCTTACCTTTACCGATGATGAATCTCAAAATGGTCTTGGGTGTGCCGCTGCACAACCTGAACAGGATGATGATGTATCAGGGAAAATGATGCATTCTGGTTTAGAAGAAACCTCACCGACATTATCTGGCGAATCAGTTACATTGGAATGGCATAATTCCAGCATTATTGGCACAACTGTTAGCAATATGAGTGAATCAGACATTATGATGATGTTAGATGGAATGGGAATTGGCTTAGGTGAACATTCCCTCGATATTTCTGTAAGTGTGAATACAGGCGGTGGACTGGGATGCCAAACTACAGATGATGGCGAAGAAGTCGCTTACACAATTGAACTCATCTCACTCGAGTATGATATCGATATGGTTGAAGTAGAACCAGAAGAACCTGCAGAATAATCACAGCAATTTGCTGATATCGATTATTGGTGAAACTCTCTGTTCGATCANNTTTAGAATTTNATCTAGAGTTTCTTGGTCGTTTGCTTCAACCCGCATTACAAGAATTTCTTCAGTGTTTGATTTACGAGCAAGATACCATCCTGATTGCTGCCCATCCTTTTCGAAACGTACTCTCACACCATCAATCGTTGAGCAATCATAGTCAGCAAAAGCCTCAGTTATCGCTGCAACAGTAGGTAATTTGTCAGCTTCAGCACATGGNACTTTGACTTCTCCAGTAGTTGGTAAATTCGGTGCAAGNCGATTTAGTTCAGAACTAAATTTAGTATTCCGGCGTGACCATAATTCGAGAATTCTTGCAGCGTTATACAATGAACAATCAAAGCCGTACCAACCGCGGTCTGACATGAAAATATGACCGCTCATCTCACCGGCCATCAAGGAATTAGGATGCTTTGCAAGAACTCTTTTCATGAATGAATGACCTGTTTTTGCCATCATTGGTTTTCCACCAGCGGCAATAATTGCCTTCTCAACATTCATTGAACATTTAACATCATAAATTAGCAAATCTTTTCCTTCCTCAGAACCGACTACATCGTCAGCCATCAAAGCGATTAATCTGTCAGGATAAACAAAATCACCATTTTCGTCAACAGCACCGATTCGGTCGCCATCACCATCACTACCAAGTCCAAGTTCACAACCATTGTCGACTACTGCCTTGGCTAAATCNACCATATTGTATTCACGGGTTGGGTCTGCACCATGATTTGGTTCGGTATTATCCCAATCGCAGTATAGGTCGATATGTTCTGCCCCAATCATGTCAAGCAGTTTACTCATCGCAGGACCGGGGACTGCATTGCCACAATCTACAGCAACCTTGACAGGTCTTGCTAGTTTTCCAGACGACTCAACAATCGCTTCCAGATAGGCGTCTTCATGAGGATGGTCCACATATTCACCATCGCCAGTTTTGAAATTGCCAGCAAGGAAAACCTCCTTCAATTCTTGAATCTCTTCTCCAGCAAGAGGTAAAGTCCCTCTACACATTTTGAATCCATTATGAGTTGGCATTGGAAGATGAGAGGCGGTTACCATTATCCCACCATTTACNGGTAATGTCCAGCAAGCATGGTAAAGGCATCCGGTAGAAACGATTCCGAGATCTAAAACCCTCACTCCACTGGATACCAATCCTTTGATCAGATTTGAGGCAAACCCTGGACTGGATTCTCGAATATCGCGGCCTACTGCAACAGCATCACATTCTAGGTATGTTGCAAATGCTTGTCCAAGNCGTAGAGCGAAACTATCGGTCAATTCTTCACCCGAAAGACCACGAATATCGTATGCCTTGAAGCAGTGTACAGGCCACTCCATGATGATGGCGTGTAGGCTTTATGGTTTGACTTCATCGCCTATAATAGAAAGTTAGAATCAATAATACAGTAAGAGTAATCGCCCATTCTATCAGTAAATCTTGCCACCAAGCAATTGCTGAAAGGGCTAGTAAAGTAGGNACTGAAATCGCCAGTAATTTAGGCCAAGTTAGTAATCCAGGNGGATTCTCATTAAGATAAGGAGAACCGGGCATACAATCACATTCTTGAGTTCTATTCAACAGCCTGAATAACGATTTCTACACTCGCTCCACCGGGTAAAGCGCCTGCTTCAAAAGCAGCTCTAGCAGGTTTTATTTCCATCTCATCNACCCATTTTCCATACACTTCATTCATTGCAGAAAAATCATTTATGTCATTTAGTAGAACTTGAGCAAAACAAACCGAATCCTTTGTGACTCCTGCCGCTTCTAAAAGTGCGTCAATTTTGTCAAGTGCACCTTGAGTTTGACTGGCAATATCTTCACCACATTCTGGTGCAATTTGACCGGAGAGCCAAATTATTCCATTCGCCTTTATTCCTGGCGTATATGGTCCATACAGTTTTGAGCCGGGAATTGTAATAGATTTCTTTGCCATATTGTATCCCAAGAGGTGGTGGCACATCAAATAGGCCCTCCCTTTTGGCATAATCATGCGAACATGCTGGGTAATTGACCATCCAGCGCATGCGCGCTTATTTGCACCATTGATGAGAGAGATGTCCTCTGAAAATGATATAATCATAGCAACTGAAAGACCTGAAGTTCATTCGATGTTAGAAAACTGTGATGGNCATTTACCACGCAGNCAAACCATTTGGGTTCCTAGGCCAGTAGGTAAGGGTAAATGGCGTAAAGCATACCGCCGTTTTCGTATTTCTATTAGTGCTCTAAAGNGGATTGAAAGGGTAATTAGNATAGGTGCCCCTCTTGAATTATTGGCGGCTCCTAAGTCCTCACAGCGAATTTATATCACAGATACAGAAGTCAATAAAACCGCTCATAAGATTGCTAGAAAGTCNGCATCTCAGATAATAATCCCAACCCACTTTATCGATGAATTATCNGGTAAACTATTGAAAACAAAAGCTAGGATAAATCGAATAAACGGTTTACATGGTCACATTCATCTAAGACCACAATTACGTTCGAAAAAGGTTAGAGATCCACCTAAGGTTTTGGTTAGAAGATTGGTAGGTGATGGAATACATGATAGTGATGAGTTGCTAGAGATTCCGGAAAGTTGGCTTGAAGGATTAGATATTGAATCNGCGGATGAGAATAATTTCCAAGGAGACCCATGGAAGTTGGACCAAACTATTGCTTCGAAAGATGGAGTAATTACTCAGTCTGTAACACTAGCAAGTGAAGCGGTATTATTGGGAGTCCCCACTCTGCTAATTTCTAAGGCCGAACGCGGTTTTTTACAGCGTTTAGTAGAAGAGGGATATCCTCTTTTCATAGCAAAAGAACACGATGAAGCATTGCTGGTAGCATGGCTTGCAGGATTGCATTTAACCGATGCTTTAGAGTTGCCAGAATGGCCTAATTGTAAAGAGGAATTATTGTCTCTACTCCATACGGCCTAACAAAATCAAAACAATTTGTAAACTTCCAATAATTAAACCGATAATCGCTACTATAGTACCACCATGNTGCCGTCTGCTTTTAGTGAGCCCCATTATTCCTAGAATGACAACACAGNCCAGAGACATCATAGCAAGTGCAAAGAAAATATCCACGAAACTAAGCAGAGTTAATGGCACAGTTATCAAACTAAACACAAGGGAGCCAACAGCGAATCCATTTGATTGGTTCGCATTTGTATTGATGATTTGATGTGTGCCATAATCTGCAATTCCAGACATCTGTGGTTGTTGTGCTTGCTGAGGTTGTTGTCCTTGGAATGGATTTTGTTGTTGATTTACTACAGGTTGTTGTAAATCAGGTTGAGGAGCACCAGTAAACATTGGTTGTCCGTAAGGTGATTGTGGCTGCATAGTTGGACACCCGAGTAACTATCTAATCAATATATTTGAAATCACATTCAGAATCTCAAGGTGATCTCCAGCCATACTTTTGACTTCTGTAATTGGATACCATGCAGCAGAAGCAGCATCATCGCCAGCACTTGGTTCNCCCTTTCCATCGATTAGGTAGGCTAAACTAACCACATGACCGCGCGGGTCTCTTTCTGGGTCACCTTTTNCGCAGATTATCCGAACCACTCTTCCATCAATTCCGGTTTCTTCTTTCAATTCTCTAATCACGGCCTTTTCCGGGTCTTCACCTTCTTCTACAAATCCNCCTGGAAATGCCAACTCGCCTTTCCAAGGCTCTTTTCCTCTAGTGATCAATAGAACTTGAGTCCCCATTACGGTAACAGCATCGACAGCCAACTGTGGTTGCGGCCATTTTCCACATTCGTCACAATAACTCACTTTATTCACCGAACCTACGCTTACGCGCTTGATAGGTTTGAATCGCCTTTAGCAATTCCTTTTTCGAAAATGAAGGCCAATAAACATCNGTAAAATATAATTCGGAATACGCCATTTGCCACAACAAGAAATTAGAAATTCTTTCCTCCCCAGATGTACGAATNACAAGGTCAGGGTCCGGCATTTCTGCAGTATAAAGGCGACGNGANACCTCTTTTTCATCGATATCANCNATNGAAATTTTTCCAGAACCATGATCTTCTGCGATTGATTTAATCGCAGAAATCATTTCCTCTCTACTTCCATATGCTAAGCAAACAGTGAATGTATATTGGTCGTATTCAGCAGTTTTTTGTTCTGCATAATCAATAGCCTCATTTACAGATTCAGGTAATAATTCTCTGCGACCAATAATCTGTACCTTCACTTTATTTTCATGGATTCTNGGNTCATCTGCTATATCTTTGAGTCCTTCGATATAGAGATTAAACAATCCATCCAATTCATGATTTTCACGAGTTAAGTTTTCAGTAGATAGTGCGTAAACGGTAAGATAGCCAATCTCTAATTCAAGGACCCAATCAAGNACTTGCTCTAATTTTTGCTTCCCCATCTTGTGACCAATATTGGTTTCCAAAGCCTTTGACCATGCGAATCTTCGATTACCATCCATAATAATCGCGAGGTGGTTAACTTTGACTGGGTGTTCTTGAATAGAACGGAGGAGCTTAGACTCGACCGCTTGGCCAAGAACATTACCCATGCGTTCACTGATACCCAAATCAATCCGCCTACGACCCCTCCCATCCCCTTCTACCGTTTGAGTTAATCCCCAATGGCTTCTACGCCCTAACATGGAGGACAAGCCTTGGTGGCCGAAAGGTATTGTCCAAAGNCACGATAATACTTCNATTNCTACCAGTTGGGGAACGATGCCCAAATGGTGGGATGAAGAGATATTTACTACTGAATGGTGGNATAAAAAAACAAAACATTGGGGATTTTGGCCGGATGTCCAAAATGTGAGTTTGATCTCAGAAGATAAACATGGTTTTTGGTTAGACTTAGGAGACGTGTATGCCCAAGTAATACCAATACCAACCGGTAAACATTGTTCGCGATTGGTAAGNAATGAGAAATTAAACAAGGTGATTAAGGCATATTTGCTTCTACCGATAGGAGGAATTTCTGATCCAGATGATAGATTGCTAATTTTTCCGAAACACGAAATAGAATCCNCTCCAATGGATGGTGCCAAATTAGCAAGAATGCATCATTCATTGATCGACTCNGGATTTTCAACACCCAATGATGAAAGGGGTTGGAATGAGAGATTAAAAATTGTAGAAGACCGACTAAAAACCAACACATTATGGCGAGCACCCCATAGTAAAGGAACGATTGGAGTACCTCGAATAAATATTGAAAATGGCAACCGCCCTTCTCCAATTCCTTTGTCTGAAAAATTATTGTGTGAAAGCGAACATCTTCCAGCTCTCAGAGATGCAGTACATCTGGATGTGTTGTCGGAATGGATAGATACAATTGACNATCAATATTCTTCAAACGCAGTTCTTAGAGTTGCGACAGGAGGGATTGCNCATATGCGCTATGATGTGATGTTAATGCGNCATGCTGAAAATGTAGCATTTGGTTTGGANGATAAGNANGTNAGTCAATATCTTTCCAAGGTGGATAGATATCAAGCCAAATTAGGAATCATGAGGTTAATGAAAATGGGGATTCCTTTCGTTCTAGTTTGTTTATTCGCTGATTTAATGCTATACACTATAGGTGAAATATCGAGAAGTTCAGCCATAAGTTCAGGCCTAATTTTTCTAGGTTTAGGCTTGCTATCGTACATTGCATATCGTTGGTTTGAACCAGATTGGCGTCAAGCCTGATGCATTCTTCTATTATCGTAGAAACTTAGCTCGAGGCTTTTTCCTAATTGCATAACAGATAGAAGGAACGCTTCTCTCTCTTCACGCTCTTCTTTGCCACCAGCAATATCCCAATAGATATTGCAGCCAACATCTATTGCATCTGGCCCAAGTGATGCAACTCTTGCAAAAGATGCATCTTGCTTCATCATTTTACCATTCTTGTCGACCATGTCGACAATACCTGCACAGAAGTCTTTTACAGAATCTGGATTTGAATTAATATCAAGTTTGAAAATAGGCTGCCATCTTCGGAATCTTCGCTTACCCCAGTTCTCAACTGGAGTATTGGTTAGATTAGCATTTGGCATCGTCACCACAGTATCGAGACTTGTTCTAATCAAAGTAGTTCTGAGCCCGATTTCCATTACTTCGCCTTCTACAGCACCGATTATTACCCAATCACCGACCTTGAATGGGCGGTCTAGAAGTACTGTAGTCGCTCCAAAAATATTTGAAATTGTATCTTGAGCTGCTAGTGCAAGTGCTAATCCTGTAATCCCAAGACCCGCAACCATAGTGGTTAAATCAAAACCAAGAGCATCTGCGATGAAAACTGTTCCAAATAATATGATTAGGAATCTAAGTGTACTCTCCACTGCAGAGACCACAGTTTTTTGTGAACCGTCTAAATCACCATCATCGTCCATCCAAACTACAATTGAATTTACAACACCAACGAAACGGAAGGCACAGATCACTATTGAGACCACCATTATCAATTGTAGAAGTCCTGGCAAAGTACTCTCTAAGAATTCGGGCATCACTACTGATGAATGGTCTAAATCTCCCAGTAGCATCAGGATTAATCCAGAACCAATAGCAACGCCAAGAGCCTTTCCTGAACCTGTCAAAGCATCTGATGCTTTTTGACTATG
>PALS01000025.1 GCA_002706615.1 Methanobacteriota archaeon | reverse complement strand
GCTACCTTTCCAAAGAAACCAAAGAAACCAAAGAATTCAGCACTTCTTGATTTTGGAACCATTTGACCAAATAGACTCCTTGCCAATCCTTGCGAACCTCCCATCGTCGAACCAAAGATCATTCCTAGGATAAGGAATTGCACAGTTACTGTAATCCCCAACGGTTGCCATACATTGTCACGCATCCCTTCTGCGATGAAATCTAACGGGCCATCACCGAGGTTGGTAGGATGGTCTATTCCCGCAAATGCTTCTTCTAAATCTCCCCCTTCTACACTAATACTAAATCTAGAATCTGCGATTTGAAGTTTCAAGGATTCCAGCATGGAAATATCTGTGACTACAATGGTTACAGGAGATTCATCTTCTGTAGACCATTGCAAAACTAGCCCCTCGTCTATTTTCTCATTAACTTCAACAGGTAATATGTCTCTATGTTCTATTGCCCATTTCTGTTCCTCACTATCCGGGTCTTGAGCGAGTTCTCCCAAACCAGACAAAAANGTGGCAGAATATGTTGAGTCTTCTTCATTGTAAGTATATTGCAAATCATATTCGGNATGTGATTCTGCTTGNAGAGGTGCGAAGGTTAGTGCCAAAACCGCTACTGANGTAGCCATTACCAATGACAATTGTAGNGCTCTTTTTGTGGACCATTTTTCTGCAAGATATGTGAATCCTATCGCACTAGGAGCGGCAACGAATTGTATAACCAATATTGTCATGATCAAGTCTGTAGTTGTNAATCCTAAAACCGCTGGACCAAAGACNCCNGCTAATGCAGTNANNCTGTTTATACCATCGATAAAGAAAAAGTATGCTANCATAAAGAAAAATAGCGTTTTGAATTCTTTCATTTCAGAGAGTGTTTTTCGTACTTCTTTNATGGCAAATNTAGAGGANTCCATAAAACTCATTTTTTCCATTTCATTTTCAATTTCAGGCTCGGGTACAAGTTTGAATGTAATTAGGGAAAAACCGAACCACCAAATTCCGGATGTAGCCATACAGAATGGAATTACCCAATCNCCAGTAACNCCCATTACTAATCCAAGNTGNACTACCAGCAGCAAACCTCCTCCTAGATANCCGTAGGCAAACGCTTTGTTNGANATNGAATCCATCTCATCTTTTTCNCCCATGTAAGGGAGGAGTGCGTTGTAAAANACNCCTGCNCCATTNANNCCNATATTTGCTAAAACAAACATNAGCATTANCCATGCCCATTGTGCATCGATTGGNAAGAATGGAGCAGCAGCAAGTAAGAAAGTTGCTCCAGCACCAAGAATGGTTAATATTCTCAGCCACCACATNTTGATTGCNCGCCTATCTGCTATTACNCCAAAAGATGGACTCAATACAGCTACGATCAAAGTAGCGACTGCCACTGAATAAGACCAGATTGCAGTTCCAGACATTTCGATTCCGGCAAGTGTTGTTGTAAGCCCATTTGCCTCCAAGAACAAATAAGCAAACCAAGCGGGCAATATAGCGGCAGTGACAGATGTCTCGAAAGCACTTTTTCCCCAGTCGTAATAGCAGTAACCCTTGACACGGTTGTCATCAGCCATGGTCTCNAACTAACACATCAACTTATCATGCTTGGGCCGTCAATACCAATTAGCGTATCATTCAATAGCGTCCTCGGATAATTGGGNCCCATGGGATGGTGCCANCCGCCGGAAAANACCCACGAATCACTGGTCGAAGCGATGAATCGTTTTGATGGAGTCGAGTTTGATTTTCGCTTAACCGCAGATAATCAATTGATAATCCATCACGACCATACTGTTTCTATTCCATCTGAAAAATTAGAAGGTAGAAGTAAATATGTCGAAGACTGGACTTTAGATGAGTTAACAGAAATCGGTTTTTGTTCCTTTGAAGATTTACTTGCAGACAAAAAGTTCTCCACACCATGGCGCGAACATTCCAAAGCAGCCTGTCTTGAAATAAAGCGCAGCCACCCAGCGGTGACCAAAAACACCCATAGCCGAATGGTGGAAATCATGAAAAAAGTAACTGAGATGATAGACGAGGCTGAGATTCCAGAAACCAATGCTGTATTTTATGCATTTTACAGACCGATGGGCAAAGTCGCTGCAGACTCTAAATCTACTAGGCCTTGGTCTACTCTACTTCCGGTTGTTCCAAGAACAGGTTCACACAATAGCAAAAGATTGCGAGCATTTCCTGAATTCTTCACTCATTCATTTGGAAGACTATTGCGTAAGCAAAAGGCAGCAGGTTCACCAATGATGCCTTGTGCAGTAGATTATTTTGAAGGATTTAAGCGTTTTTTACACCTTGGATTACCTGTGGGACTCAAGGGCAAAGGTAAGCATAGATTGCAACGAATCAAAGGTAACTATCCTGTATATGTTTGGCCTGGTCATCCATATTTGGAGAGAGCATTAATCGAAGCAGGATGTTCAGTTCTTACCGATTTTGGAGAACCAAATGCTACCTTACCCTGCGGTTCACTACGATGGGAGAGGCCGGCAACAATGCCATTGAGTGATGAACAATGGCAAGGACTCGCTAAAGGAATTATGCCCGAGGATGTTACACCTTGGCATGAAATAAGTGAGAGCCAACCAAATCTTTCTTGGGAATCTATCAGATTAATCGGCCACAGAGGTATGGGTAAAACACCAAGGCCAATATTTCCTTGATCACAGATGACGTAATTCTTGTCCTTCTGCAATGTACTTAGGGCGATAGATTGGAACCCCTTTCCCATTTCTCATGACCGTGCGTTCATCAACGATTTGTGCTCCGATTCCTGCAACACGGGCCCAACCGAAAAAGGTAGTATAGTATTCAGGCTGGGAAAGACCAACAAAATTCAGTAGAGTCCCACTTGCAATATCGACATTTGCATTTGTATTGCTTATCTTTGGATTTTCAGCAAGTACCATCGGTGCAATATGTCTCAGGACTCTTATCGTTCTGAAGTATTCATCATCTGGACAAATTTCTTCTCCTAACTCGAATTGAACTGCAGCACGTGGGTCCTCGCTACGTAGTACCGCATGACCAAATCCAAAGATAGGGCGATGGTCTGCCAATTCACCGCGCACAAAGCGCTCTACTTCAGCAGGGTCTGAAGTTCCNATTCTCTTGACAAATTCAAAGCATGACTGATTTGCACGACCATGTAAAGGACCGGATAAAGCATTCATGGCTCCTGCCATTGAAGAATAAACAGTAGCTTTTCCACTCGCTACAGCTTTTCCAGTAAATGTGGAAAGATTACCACCACCATGGTCCATATGCAATACCAAATATGTGGATAGAACACGATTCATAACCGCTTTGTCTACTCCGTCCAAATCAAGAGTATGAGTGAANCTTCCAACCAAAGGTAAAGTCAAATCATCTTCTGGAATATTTTCNCCTCTTCCCATTCTGTGTCTAAATATTAAACCCATTAATCGGGGCATTCTAGCGCATAGATTCAACCCATCTTCTTTCCAATCACCTGTGGTATCAAGCATTCCGAGAGTGTGAATCCCAACAGATAACCAATCCATTGGATGACCTTGCATTGGTAGGCTTTTCAAAACCTCTTCCACGCCATCGGGTAATGCACCTCTAGATTGCAAATTTTGACGGAATTCAACAGATTCATCTAGGGTTGGTAATTCCTTATTGTAAAGTAGGAAAATGACATCTTCAGGTGCTAGCATTGCTAATTCAGCGATTGGATATCCACAGTAATGTACTCCTTCATTTGGTGTGACAAAGGAAGTAAGGCATGTTCCAACTGGAACTCCTCTTAAACCGGAGTTAATATTTGCAGATGTTAATTCGAACAATGTCTCATCATCTGTCATCAATAATTACCCCCGGATTAACGGGAAATGTAACTTTGGTATAAGGTCGACGCAGTANTTTTTACAAAATAAGCNATTAGGTGTAGTAGAAGATACCTAATTTGAAAGANGATTTCCTCATTGCTAAATCAAATAATAACAATTATACTGGCCACTTTCTGAAGCCACGAGTTGCTTCTCTATCAACTAGCATTTTTGCTTTTATGGTGTCGCCNTCAATAGATATTGCATCTTCGCTGTAGAGTCCAGGGCATTCTTCAATCGTCCTTTTCCAAGACCTTTCACTACGAAGATTCTCTGGCCAAAATGGATAGGATTTACATTGAGCTGGTCTTGATTCATAGACTGTACATTTTTTATCCTCACTTAGGTAAATGCAAATGTCTGTAATCGGGTCAGATTTGAGAACAAATCTCCCATCGATAGTTTGGCGACAATCNCGTTCTAGCCATTCATCCATCTCTAACCGATGATGTTTAGCCAAAGTTTCAGCATCTTCAGGTCGCAAGTATACAATTCCACCTGGCTCATCGCAACATTTGCCACAATCCGCTTGACAAGAGAATGGTACTCCTTTCATCCACCANGGGCGATTCATTCAATTTCACCTTCAGGATGAAGAATCCTCACAGGATTAATTGTAGAAAGTATGGGTCTTTTTTCAATCAAATCGTCGGCTTCGACATCGTCAGAATCTAGATTCCAATCACCTTCAGGTACAAATTCATCATATGAGTCTATTTTACCAAGTTCGTCTTCAATGATTTTTAATCGATCTGCGATTCCAATTAAATCATCAACATCCGCTTCTTGACTCAATTGCGCTAGCCTTAGCATTTCTTCTTCCAAAGNAGCCAATTGCATGGCTTTATCCATATGAGTACTCTTGAANTTTTCAAGTAAATCCTCAGAAATATCGCCTAGACTCGAAGTGGTTTCCATCACTCTAACCTTGTCATAGCCTGAGACTTCATCTTCGTTATGGATGAGGTATTCTTCGGACTCATCAACGGTCAATGTGGTATCGATGTGGGGGATTAGCGCTTGGTCTACTAATTTGGAATGTAATTTATCTTCTGTAGCAAGTTGAATTTCGGGAACTTCCCAATCATCATTTAGTTCTGGTAATGGTGAATGAAGTTCAACCCCTGCATAATCAGATGAGGTATAGACATGATCTAATGCTTCGCCTACAATTCGTGTTGCTAAGTCTTCTAGTTCTTCGTCTTGAGCCTTCTTTACTTGCACCTCTTCTGGAGAGATTGCACCCACAAGAATTCCCGTAATATCTTCGGCATTATGGACGGGCTCTCCAGCCTCAATGGCTAATGCGATATTCTCAAACAAAGCATCAACACTTCGCCAATCCCCATCTGAATGAGATACAATTCGTGANATCATATGGTCGTCGAGAAGTAATGAACGCCCGTTTGCTGATTTTCTCAGATGAGTAACAAGTGATGAAAAACTTGGCAATTCTAATTTGATCATAGTTGCACTGCGCATTACATCTAGTAATCTAGAAGCATTCCATTCTGCCATCTCTGTTTGCGATGTAGCGATCACTTGTACGCCATGATTTAATGCNAAATCGAGCATCATTCCCAATTCNGTAGCAATTTGTGGATTGACTAAATGTAGGTCATCTATAGCAATTAGATTGGCATGGGGAATTGCATCTTGCCATCCGTTAGGTAGACTTTGCCAGTTACTCATTGTGGTTGCTGAGATAAAGTGTACATTTCCATCTCTTCTNCTCAACATTCCTTGAGCAGTAGCGTGGATTAAGTGAGACCTTCCGCTGCCAGATGGCCCCATTATCAATAATGGATTTATTCTCCCTCCTGGTTTTTCTACTATCTTTTCACATGCTAAAGAAGCCCTAGAATTTTCATCAACGACATGCCATGTTTTCCATGTATTATGTGTTGACAACTTGAANAGAGGAGGCCATTCTGGAATAAATTGAGCCTTAGCCNCNCCGTATTCGGGATTATTTATTGAGTATCCTCGATGCTTATCTANAACCTCTGCCCAAATTGGTCTTCCATCTGCCATCAAGCCAANNGATTCACCAAGNATTTCATCATCTNCCATTTTAGCAACATTCCTTTCACGCAAGGAGGCAAGCCTAGNAGATGCAATTTCTGCTAAACTTCCTTCATCCGAGGATTGTAAGGAGATGCTTGGTTGCCAATTTTCGTCTTCTCCAAGGATTTTATTCGCCACTAAATCGAAAACTGGACGTTGACTTACATTTGTTCTTGATAGTAAATCGCCATCTCGAGTATCTTCTGNNGCTCCAATTCCACGNAATTGGTTTAGACGCGATTTAGAAATCCCTCCCTCTACGCCTTTGCGACCGAGCATTTCCCTTGCTCCTGAAAGTGCATGTTGCAACTTCTCTTTGGTAGGAGTAGTCATTTTTCATCATCTCCATTTTTTTTCCAAGATTGTAATTCAGCATCGATATCTCGTTCAGTCTGTTCTCTTGCAGCGGTTTGTGAACGATTAACGGAACTTGTTTCAAGTTTAACCCCGCGTGCATCTAGCGGGCCAGACATCGCCTCTGCATCTTGCTTAGACGCTGCCGATTCAAGAGGTTTGGGTCCTAGTTCAGTACTCGGCATCTTAGCATTTTTCTTCGCAGCCGGTTGTCTTAGTACTTCATCCAATGAACTTGGAACAATATTTGGAATCTCTGGTAATTCAGAGATTTCTACATTTCCTACCGCTAATTGTGGGACTGGTTTAGGAGTTGGCATTTCTGCGATTATTTCCCCGCCTAATGCTGCTGCTAATCCGGAGCGTAAAATCTGTCTATCACCCATTTTTGTTGGACTAGAAGGCGCTCTCCTCTTCACGCGCTGTGCAACTCTTGGACCCTTCTTAACAGGGATCTCTTCAACTACCTCGGGAACTTCTGTCTCTTCGATTATGATTATTTCTTCTTCAAACTCGATTGGTATTTCTTCGACAATTTCAATAGGTTCGTTGATGATTTCCTCAACTATATCTTCTAGTTTAGTCTCTTGTGGTAAAGTTTCTTCGACGTGTTGAGCTAGTTGCTCTAATTCTTCTTCAGATAATGGAGCAAGTAGTGGGTGTTCTAGAAGTGAATCAGAATCTAAAATCCATGATGTAATATTTTGAGAATCTAAAAGTGGAGCCTCTCTAGCAATCAATATCGCATCTTTCTTATCGAATGCTTCTAAATCAGCAGCAATCAACAAGCAATCATCTTCATACTTCACTTGGTCTGCTAGTTCCCTTAATAGATTGATAACCGCCTTTTCTCCACAGATTGCGGCTAGGTATTCGATTCCTTCCAGTAGCAGAACCGAGCGGATTTTCTCAGCAAAGAACTCATGTGCAGTTTTTTTGATGGAATCAATTTCGGCGATTTGGACACCTTTGCCCTCAGTTTGTGAAAGCCATAGGCATGACTTTCGTTCTAGGTCATGCTTTTCAATCAACTCATCGGTATTTTGTCGACTAATTACTAACACAGGTCTACCGTGGTCTTCCAAAACATTTGCCAGATCAAATATCTCACTTCCACTTTTCGAATCTAACAAAAAGACTGAACCGGGCTTCAAAACCAGGTCATTTTCATAATTTCGATTTATCATTGCAGCAGCCTTTCTCTGAATAAATTCAGGGGCGCTTTCACTTGCTTCCAATTCCGGTAAGCGGCTAGCACGGCTCCAACCTTCTGGACGACTTTTTACCTCGTTCCACCATTTGCTACTCTTAGATTGTTCAGGAGCATCAACATTGATAATNGAATCGGGGTANATGTCGAGAACTTTACTCAATTCAATTCCTTCTGAGATTTGAATAATACAATCAAGTTCAAGGCAGTCATCTTCTANNTCGATAAGGGCNTGTAAGCCTTCNATTACCTCTTCNGAATCATGGATTGCAGCAATCATTGCCCCCTTTTGNACAANGANNTGTCCAACCCTTGGCATCATGTTTTCGGGNTTTCTTTCAGTNCGAANTATTCCACTAGAATCNAGTTTTACCATTTCGGCAATNANGGATGCAAGAACGCTTGCGCCTCCGCGGCGTTCTTCNATAATATGACCTTGTGGNAACTCGACCATATGCACCCCTACGGGGTGTATGGTCTCACACCCCNTCTTGAAGGATGGGGGTGTAAATTACCCATNNCTGTTGATTTAATGGCCAAACTTGATTTTACGGCACCTCTTGAGNTAATTATGGAGGCACCNAAGGGGCTGATNTTGTTCGCNAAAACCCCTGTTGGCCANGANNTACAATCNAAGTATAATCAAATNNCTTTGATGGTTTTAGGCGGTTCNGTATTTTCTTTAATTTTAGGATATTTTATCCACCAGTTTGTNTANTTNGTTTCAGTNGGANTATTACTCGTNGCACTTCGTACATGGCAATCAGGGTTTCAAGCTGTGGATGTACCTCTAGCAGTAAATCTCAATCACCCATTTATGATGGGAGAGAATATTGGTAATTGTGAGTTGATGGTTGGATTTGATGATTGGAAAAACCCNGAAGAAAATAGATTCATGGTCCATTATGATGTGAATATTAAATCATGGATNGTTTTATGNCAAGATGCTGAAAAATCNCTGTTNTCNANATGGGANTGCAAGTATTCNAAAAAAANTATCCAACGCCAAACTGCAATCATTAACCAAGCGCTTGCATTGAGGGATGCAACCAATGATGTAGAAGATGATTTTGAAAGTGCCAGGCTTAGGGAAAAGGAAGATACTGGCTTGTTGGAAAGGGAATGGATGCCTGATGAAGAAATTGAGGTATTAGGGCCGATATCACGAATTTTCACCAAAGACTGACAAATACGAGATAATCGTTATGCAGGACACCGTACCTTCAAATGGTGTATTCACCGCCGCTAAAACGATGAGTACCNCAGAAACATGGGCATCTCGCACAGAAATGCTCGATGATTCGTTCAAGGATCTCTTAACTGGAGGAAGCCTTTCTAAGAGATTTAGCAATCTGCCATTATGGTTATCACATCCTGCAAATATTTGCGGATTTTATGGTTCATTGGTTTCCTTAGCATTGATTTTACCATTTATGATGACAAATCCAGATTCNTGGGGTGCAAAATGGATTTTGACTGCTTCGATTTTAATTGTAGCATGTATGATACTTGGAATGATGAGCCGGATAATTAGTTCGCTAACAGGAAGGATGCCGGTAGCAACTATGCGTAAATTGCTGTATCCAATGCCATTTTTGGGATTGGGTCTATTTACTGTTAATGCAACAGAATTGCTTTCGATGCCAGATTATATCCCATACACTCTACTAATGTTACCAGGGCCGCTATATGTCCATCTATCATGGGCGCCAAGATGGAGATTACTNTGTATGGTTGAAGATGAAATCAATCCTTTCGAGGGAGTTGAAATTNCAGAAAGAACAGAAGAAGTTTCTGAAGTTGCAGGTGACGATAGCGAGATTATCGAGGTTGTAGAAAAGTTCGATTCCGAAGAATAATCAGTTACTTTGATATTATTCTTCAAATAAGGCCAATGCTTTTGCCAGCGGTCTCAAAGATTCGTAAAACTTCATCCAAATCATCTCGAGATAGGCCCGTTGACATTTGAGTTCGAACACGAGCTTTGTCCCTTGCCACCATTGGAAANACGATGGCTCCAGCCATTACTCCTTGCTTCAACATTTCAGCAGAGAGTTCCTTTGCAGTACTCGATTCTCCACACATTACTGGAATAATTGGAGTAGTGGAAGCCCCAGTATCGAATCCTAGTGATTGCATCTGCGAACGGAAATATTCAGTATTCTCCCATAGTTTGGCATGGTGCTCTGGCTCATCCATCAGAACTTCAACAGCGGCTCTTTGTGCTGCTGCTACACCAGGAGGTTGAGATCCGGAAAGTAACCATGACCTAGAGTGATTTAGGGCATGAGTTCTGACAATATCCTTTCCAGCAACTATTCCACCTTGAACCCCTAGCGCTTTTGAAAAAGAACCGATTTCAAAATCTACACGACCTTGAAGTTTGAAATGGTCAACGATGCCTCTACCTCCATCGC
This sequence comes from Methanobacteriota archaeon, assembly GCA_002706615.1. Taxonomy (GTDB): domain Archaea; phylum Thermoplasmatota; class Poseidoniia; order Poseidoniales; family Poseidoniaceae; genus MGIIa-K1. The sequence continues at coordinate 57,989 of PALS01000025.1, read as the reverse complement.
CAAGAACCCCTTCACCATGACAGTCATCAACGAATACCATCGCATTATATTCTTCAGCGATAGAAGTTAGTTCATCCAACGGACAAATATCNCCATCCATTGAAAATACTCCATCGACGATAACTAACTTTCTTTCAGCGTTCTCATGTTCCTTCAACACTTGCTCAAATGCTCCCATGTCACTGTGTGGGAAGACTGCACGTTGAGCCTTAGTTAGCCTTACACCATCAATTATGGAACCATGGTTTAATTCATCTGAAATTATCACATCTTGCTTTCCTTGTACCAATGTAGGAATTAGTCCTACATTTGCTGTATAGCCTGCAGAATAAATCAGCGAGGATTCTACCCGCTTGAATTGAGCAACTTTACGTTCAGCATCTAAGTGTATATCCATCGTTCCTGCAATGGCACGAACCGAACCGCTTCCAGCACCATATTTCCTGGTAGCNTCAATAGTCGCTTCAATCACTTTGGGATGGGTGGTAAGATTGAGATAATTATTCGCCGAAAGCATGATAGTTGGTTTCCCGTCCATCATACATCGTGCTTGGTTAGCACCTTCTAGAGTGGGAGGTTGCCACAATAAGGCTTGTTCTTCAAGTTGAGAATATCGCTCGTGCATCCACGATAGGTCGCCTGCCATGTGCCAGCGATGAAAGGGGACATAGATGGTACTTGTGCAGCAGGTCAATGGTGATTAACCAGAGGCTTCTGGGCGGCACATGCGCCTAAAGGGAATCGTCAGTTCAGGATTAGGACGCGCTCATATATTCATGGCGCAGCATCACTATCAAGAACAATTCAAAACAATAATNGGAAGAACTGCTTGGCCGGGGACGCTCAATATAGCGGTAGCAGGAGATTCTCTGACTGAATATCGTAAATTACGAGTTAGCGCTGGGTTAGATGAAGTCGGTGAATCAAGCGATAAGACATCTTACAGAATCAAAGGATTTGACCGAGATGGAGTTTCTTTTGGAGGTGCTACAGCATTCCTTGCGACTATCGAATCTAATTCCTCTTCCCAACCATGTGCGATTCTNATACCCGATTTGACNAGACATGAAGATGTTGTAGAAATAATTGCAGGAAACTTCTTGCGAGAGNCGTGTCAAGTTGNCGATGGCGATACGGTTAGTATTCACCTTGAATGAGATCGAATTGTCTTATCATCATCTCTTTTTGCTCAAGTTTGCAAATCTCTTGCCAACGAACACTTTCAAGGTCAGGCTTTTCTAGAGTTGGCTCTTTAGATTCTATCTTTTCAAATTCTTCCCATTCAACAGACCAAAGTACTAACCAATCTGAATCTGCAAGTCCTAAATCNATTTCTTCATCTGGATTATCTCTTGCTCGTAAGACCAACTCCTCATCATAATATTCTGTTACCAAGTAATATAATGCACTTGCAATCCTTCTAACTTGGTTCCATACAAATGCTTCTCCAATTATTTCAAAACCAATAATTCTGCCCTGACTTATCCAAGGCTTACATTGTTCAACCACACGGATAGTAGTACGACCAGTTTCTCTCCGACAAAAATTACGCCAATCGAATTTCCCGACAAAATAGTTACACCATTTAGTAAAAAGTTCTAGTTCGGGTTCTTTCCACCCATCAATGCATTCCAGGCGGTAACGATAGGTTCTGCGCAATGCTCTTCTTGGACTCCAATCATCAGCTACTCTTTTTGCATCGAATAAAGAAATTGATTTTGGTAACTGNTGGCCTACTGCTTTTAGAAAACCCTTTTCAGCCATAGGTTGCCATTTCGCAGCATCTATGTCGATAAATCCCCCATTCATCCTAACATGAACTCCAGCATCTGTTCGACTTGCCATAGAAACAGGCATACGTTCATCACTCCATTTCAATTTTCTAAATGCAGTGATGAATTCACCTTGGACGGTTGGAAGCCCAGGCTGTACTTGGCTACCATGAAAGCAATCGCCAAAATGGCCATATCTGAAGGCGATACGCGCCTTCTGCATCAAAACACCTCACTCTGAGGAAAGGGCTTCGACAGCATCTTCTGCATTGTATCCTAATCCACCAACAGCCCAGATTAGAGATTGCTTTAACCATGGCTTAATCATTGGATTTTCTCTACCTTGTCCAACTCTTTCAATCGCTTCGACAATTAGCCTACTAGCCTCAAACAAGGTATCATCGACTGGAATTTCATTTAGGTCAGCCATCTTTTCTAAGCGCTGATATTCTTTGATAGCCATAGGAATGCGGCCACAATCTAGACAGAAGTTAGCAAATGAAGAAACATATTCTAGATTTTCTTCATCGAGTTCCATCGCTCGCTTGTAACCCTTCATTACCAGTGCCGCAGGAACGTCATCTGCCATGTCCATAGAAATGCGCATAAATGCAGATTCTGCCCAGCCATAATGCGCTACGGCGTTATCTGGTTCACTTTCTCTTGCTTGGTCAAATAATCCCATAGCCTCTTCAAATTGTCCACTGGATAAGGCCATGCCTGCTTGCTGAATTAAGTCGCTCATGGCCTATCCCTAGCGCGAATGGTTCTTGAATGCTACCCCGCGATTCAGTTTTTATCTGATAGCAACTGCTCTTTTAGATCAGTTAGCATACCAGATGAACTGTGGCGCTGATGCATCTCATTCAACAATTGCTCGATTTCTTTCCAATTACTGATGCAATAGAAGCAATGTCTTGGGTCTGGTAGGTCGACTTTTCTAGAGCGTTGATATGTTAGGAATACGAAAAATCTCCTGAAGATACTCTTAGTGATTTGNCCTTCAATACTTCCATCTCCTCCGCCACCAGCAGCTGAGCCTCCAGAGACNCCCATGGTTTCTTCNCCAATATCTAATTGATTACCTGTGTCAGTAATCAAGGTGTTAAATCCTAAAAGTGCTCCAAGCATTGTTCTTTGTGTTCGAATCTCACTGATATTGTCAAATAGAATTCTTCGNCCGTCNCCTGCGATAAAGAGGTGCTGAGTGTATATTACGCGATGNTTTGTAATCGCATAATGGAAACTGCGCTGGAAGAATAGTGTTGCAAGGATAAATACTGAACACCACATTACTCCAAAGAAGGTATAATGAAATTCATTCAAAGGAATCCATCCNGTANNTCTGTCGGTAAAGAGTGTTGCAATTACATCGTCAAATCTTAGAACAAGAGGTGTAAAAGTTATGATCATTAATAGTGAAGTAGACCACTTTCCACTGGTTGCACCATTCATCATTCGGTTCCACCAAGTCAACAAGAACATCAACATTACAAAGCCTATTTCTCCAACCTGACCAATCTCAAGTAACCAAATTAGAATTGTTTCAACAGTGCCACTATCACCTGAATCCAGAGTTGTACCCCAATCGAATAATAGGTGAATACCTAGAACGGCTACTGCCAAAATATACATTGGTATGAAAGCGAAAATCGATGGTTTGATATCGCGAAGTATTTCTTCATCTTTAGTCAAACGAAATTTCTCTCTAAGGGATTCCTTAGTTTCCGTTTTAGCAGGGCTTTTNTCAGATGNTGTAGNTTCCTTTGGNGNTTCAGGAACAGGCTCTTGAGCCNCTACTTCTTCTGTAACAGATGTCTCTTCTTCGTCGGACATAGTACTCCTTCCTATACCCCTACGGTAGCAACCTAATGATGAACCTTGTGGATTACCGAATTAGTGCAATAAACCCCAAGAATGCTCTGCATTACCTCTTATTTTGCCCCAATCTTTACGAGTTCGGATACCTCTTTCATCTTCGATTTCCATTCTAACCACCTCNAGAGGATATTCNTTGTAGGTCAGATGAGAAGTCATNCCGCCACGAGTTGGTTGGTCGAATGTCCAATGTGCTCTTGAAACCGCTTTNGCCTCTATCCTGATTTCGGTCACACCATTCCACATGTGAANATGGAATACAGGTAATCCATTGCTTTGGCAACTTCTTTCGACTCTTACTGAACTAAATCTTTCACTTCTCTCGCGATTAACATCATGAAATAGTCCACCNTCNGAAATTGAGAAATGAGTNAGATCTCTATTTTTCCATGGNCGAGAATCTCTNGCGGTAATCGTNGGCGCTAGATGCGGTAAGAACCAATCTATGTAAGAGCCGTCATCAAGGTGTAACATACCCCAAAACCAAGGCACTGAAGGTGCTTGTACGCAAACCTTCTGAAAATAAGAAGTACCTTTNGTGNTTACNCCATCAATGGTACCCTCGCANAGTGCTCCGTGNAATCTAGTGATTCCATAACCCATNCCNCCTGCATAAATNGCGTCTGCTTGTTTCATTGTGGACATCGCNCTATTCCAAGGNTTCATCGTAAAATCAAAATCTCCTTCCTTTGTTTCTAACCTTAGCCAAAAAGACGTNTCATCAGGAGAAAGCCCCATCGAGTATTCTGAACTNGTAGTTGANGCTACAATNCCNCCTTTTTTTGCTGGCCAATCCGGATGGCCTTCAGCAATTACGACAATTCGAGATTCCTCGAGAATAAGTGGTTCAATCATCTTTTTTCCATCAAACCACCAAGCTGCTATCATACCATCCATTGCTATACCGCCATCCTTGTCAAAGCCAGGTCTNCCTTTTGGCATCCATGGATNGCCATTNACTTCGACTAGCGGGTTATCTTTAGTCGACCACAAAACCATGAGTTGACGTCCAGCAGCGGTGTCATCTTTTTCATCATCGAGCATCAATAGCCACCACCACCAATCCCAAGTCAGATGTTGGATAGGTGGTAATTTTTGCAATTTCCAAAGACTGGATAAATCGCCTTCAAAGGCGGAAATATTTTCCATCAATCCACTTCCTTNCCCTTGAACATAACTTGGCCAATAAACCAAGCCATAGCCGCTTGGAAAACCAGTACCATGGTNGAGGTTACAAGGGCTAGCCATTCGGGCATATCGAGTCCNGTTTTACTACTAAATAGAGCTAGAGGAATTGCNCCAGGNAGTGCNTCGTAAAAGACATCTCCNAAGAAATCAGTATCNCCATTNCCGCCACCCCATAGGCCTACTTCGATCAATGCCCAATTATCTGGCCAACANATNACNGTCCCNGCATCTACAACCATCAATCCCCAACCGATTATTGAAAAGAATCGAATCGGTGAATCNCCNCCTGAAAGCAGTGCTACAAATGCCATTCCTAATTCCCAAACNGCTAGTAATAATGCGAGAATTACTCCGTTTTTCCATAGGATTCCAAAGCCACAAAATATTGTTCCATAAACCAATGAAACCAGCATCGCCGCCCATGCAATCGACATCCAAACTCCAATATCTGCCCATCTGAAAATACCATCTCCCGGACCAATAAAGCCCGTCACAAGGCATAACATCACACATAATCCTATGATATAGGGCCAAACTATACCGATGTATCCAAGCATTCGGTAAAGTAAAACTTCACCACGAGCAATAGGCTTTGCAAGCATGTAATGCATTGTTCCACTGTTCATTTCTTCACGAATCAGCCCAGTTGCAAGAAATAGTGGCAAAAAGATTCCGAGTAAATATACGATTCCAAATTTACCGATTCCTAAGACAAATGCTCTGTGTCCAGCCTCTTTGAGGTAAGCATTATCGTCAGGNTCTTCATCGACATTACCATCACTCTCAATAGTAAAAGATTCATCTCTTTCATTCCATCTTAATTCTATGTCGCATTCTATGCCGTTATCGTTACTATCTCGTTGAGATGAAGTATCTTTTGAAAGACAGTCGCCATCATCATCAACGCCAACACTCATGTCTCTGGCTTCTAGATTATCCCAATCAAAACCATCCTCGTCAAAAAGACCATCCCCATCATTGTCGATAGGGTCGATGTCTGTATACATCGCATCGACATAGAATAGTAGCATCAGTAATATTGCCATCAGTGCAGCACCTAGAATCACCCAAGTGGAAATTCTAGTGCGATATTGTCGCATAGTAAATTCAGCAATAGCAGTAGCCTTACGATCTAGTTTCGACCAGATAGTATCCATTCGGGAACTCATAGTTGCCCTCCTGTAAGGTATCTTAAGATTGAATGAAGGTCATCATCAGGATTGTCAATTTTTGTTACCATATGTTCATTTTCGACAATAATCTTTGGCAAATGTGCATGTACTGCGCCCAAATGCCTAGTCTCAATTAGCAATCGAGTAGGGTCTACAAAACTCATACCTGTTACCTCATTGATATCCATTACACTTTTTGCAACCTCTCTAGGGTCTTTGCAATCAAGTAAAATCTTGTGAGGGTGTTGGTCTAACATTTCCCTGATAGAATGTGAATTACCAAGGGCGAGAACACGTCCGCGGTGTAAGATAACAATCTGTTCAGTTATTCTTTCAATCTCATGCAAGATATGGCTTGAAACCAATACTGTACGNCCCATTCGTCCCAGTTCCTTGATGACATTCATAATCGTGGTTCTTGCAAGTGGATCGCAACCCTGCAAAGGTTCATCCAAAATTATCAAATCAGGGTCATTTACCAGTGCGTGTGCAATTTTTACTCGCTGGCGCATACCCTTAGAAAACTGACCGATTTTCTTGTGCATTACATCGGTTAATGATACGAACTCAAGAACTCTTTCCGCTTCTTTTTTAGCTTCATCTCGAGTCATTCCATGTAAACGTGCAAAAACTACAATGAAGTCTANGGCAGTCATCCAATCGTGTAACTTTTCATGGTCAGGAACAAANCCTACACGTGAATANGGTGCAGGATTTCNCCATGGGTCTGTACCGAATAATCTAACAGCTCCAGCACTTGGTTTGATTTTACCCATCATTAATTTGAACACAGTCGATTTTCCTGCACCATTCATTCCTAAAATTCCAGTCACTCCGCCTGAAATACCCAATGACACACCCGACAATGCATTGATTCTGCCATATTGTTTAGAAACACGGTCAAACATTACTACCGGGGCAGAATGATCAGGCTTCCATTCCTTTGTCTCGGCTTTTCCAACCTGGCTAACATCAGGCATCATTCACGAGTCACCTCCAATGATGAGACTCGATTTGCTAGTAAGTAAAGCGCTAAACCATTCATTATTACAACCGATGCTAAACTCCAAGTCCATGGGTGGCTATAGGTCATTTCAGTGCCAATTATGGCTTGACATACATGGGCTATTGCATCGTAAGGCGAGATTACATAGAGGATTGATTTATCAAATAGGCCATCGATGATTGCCGCCATTGTTTTGGTGCCCATCAGTATTGCTAACAGTCCGATTGCTGGGAAAAATCTGCCCCTGGAGACACTTGACAATGATAGCCCTATTGCGGTATATGTGAATGACAAAAGAATACCACAGAAAAATGCTGCTAAGAACATCGGGAAAGTATCAATCAACCATGCCCAACCTTTGCCCATGATGAGTATATCAGTGAAGTAATAGACCGCTAATGTGCCATTGATAATCATGAAAAGAATGATCACTATCGATAGGAATTTCATCGATGCATAATCAAATCTAGTAATCGGTCTAGAGAAGTAAAGTGCACTGGTACCATGTGCTCTGTCTTCTGAAATCATTCCACCAACTAGTAATGCTGCGACAACCGGATAGTACAGAATATTTCTCGGCCAAAAGCCCATTACGTGACCATATAGATTATCTCGATTTACTCCAAACATACTGTAGAGGGTTGTTTCTCCAATCAATCCGGCGAGTAGAGTCAAAGCTACATCGGTTAGAGATGCTAGTATTACGAAGAAAATGAAAAGTTTAGTCGGCACTCCCCAAGGCCGGTGTCCTTTGCTAAAAATACCTAGAACATGATGCCTTAAAATAGCCCAATTTCTCATCCATTTCGGATTCAAAGTTCCTTCCCAAGGCTGGTAAATCTGTTGAAATATTTGACCTTGGGGCATAGATGCGACTTGTGCTGTGCTTTCTCTTTCTCCATCATCTGCAGACCAAGCTGCTTGCATCTGTGCTTTTCCAGTGACCGGTGCATCTGCATCGAAAGCGGCTCCTGTTTTATCTTCAACAGGTTCGAATGGTGCCTCTTCGCTCAAGGGTCTATCCCCCTGAGTAATTCTTCACTTCCCTTAGCTTCATGACCTAATCTTTCCATGATTACAAGGAATAAATCTTCTAAACTCGCTTCATGGTCATGCATTCTTCTTACTTGTGAACCAGCATCGACAGCAGCGCGCAAGACATCATTGTAGGTCCCCTCGCCTTCATGCCTAACCCTCATAACTCGTCCTTCACGTCTTACTTTCATACCTCGGTCAGTGAGTAATTCTTCCATCTTTGAAGCAGCGCCCCATACATGAACTTCTATTTCTCTATCTATTGCTTTCAAATCTTGAATTTTACCTTGTGCTGCCAATTTCCCTTTGTGCAGTAGTACGATCTCATCACAAACTCTCTCAACATCTTCCATTAAGTGTGAAGCCATCAATACCGATCTGTTACCGCTATTGACAGTGGTTTGCAAAGTATTTAACATGAAATTACGCGCTTGCAAATCTAGCCCGTTGGATGGCTCATCTGCTATGATTAATTGCGGGTCGTGAATCAATGCACAAGCCAATTTAGTAGCCTGCTTCATACCTGTTGAAAAGGTAGATACNTGGCGATACCTTTGCTCTCCCAAGCCTACATACTCGAGGGTCTGATGAGCTCTCGAAAGAGCGATACTGGGATTCATTCCTAGTAATTCGCCACTATATCTCACCTGATGAATCGCTTCCATATTTGGGTTCAAAGCGTCATATTCTGGCATATATCCGATCTTTTGTCTGATTTCGTCACCCTTTGTTCGTATATCCAATCCTAGTACCTTTCCGTCACCTGATGTGAGTTGNATTAAGCCAAGAATTGTTTTGAGGAATGTGGACTTACCTGCTCCATTTGGACCCAAGAGTCCTGTAGCTCCTTTTGATATGGAAATATCCAATGAGTCTAGTGCTACATGAGGTCCATATGCTTTGGTAAGGGCGGTTGATTCTATCACCAAATCCTCGACCATGAAGTTTACAGGGCGAGATAGGCCCTTGAATATGCCCCTTTCAGGGGCAGCCTTCACGCACTCTAACCGCGATTCCCTTTCTGAACGATTTCATTTCTGAAACTGTAGATTGAGAGCGGCCTAATCCAAGCAATTTGTTATCCTTATTGACAATTAGAACAGTTTCGTTAGGGCGCATCCAAGGGTCGCAAGCAAGAATAAATCCGTGCATNACATTTCGACCTTGTTGAATAAACGGAGCTGCATCTTCATCGACCACTACAAAGGCTAATCCCTTGCCTACATGTTTTTCAATTATTTCATCTTCAAATGAAGTAGGAATTGGCTCTTTTCTTATCGAATGTGCCCATTTTCCTCCTGCTAGTGTAAATGAGANCCCACCTTCTGCCAACCGAGGTGAAAATAGATGATTTCCATCGCAAATAACATTTCTAATTCTTCCAGTTCGACTCATCGTAAATTCTACATTTTGCATCACAGAAATGGCTTGTGATTGTTCAATATTTGCTAAGACACATAATTTATCTATAATTTGGGAAATTCTTTTCTTCTGTTCCGCTTTTTCTGTAGGGTCCATTTCTAACAAATCGAATGTGCGTTGATGCAAGCCTTCAGTATCCGAGAGGTCTAGGCACAANATCTTCCTATTTGTAATNCCAATTTCCTCTAATTGTTTTTGGATTAGAGCGAGGTCAGGTTCTGCTTTCCAAATCCACTCAGGCCCCTCAATATGTGCCCAGGGATTTAGGTCTTCTAACCCCCATGGCAAGATTCCGATTGGAGTATTAATCATTATTTCAAGATCAATATTGGCAAGCCGATCTGTTAATTCTCCTACCCTCTCTCTCCATGGTGCAGGTGCTCCATGTAAAAGCAACACTGGGCCGTTTTTTTGTGATTTCCAGCGGCATTTAACTCTACGAATTGCCATCTCGACATGAGGGCGATTTCTTGTATCTTCGCCACCCCATAGTTCGCATCCATTTCTTGGAGTCGTTTGAGATTTGACAAATAAGTCCCAATTTTCTTCCCATCTGCCTCTTTGTTCACCAATTTCGCGACTCGCACTTTTTTCATCCATTATCAGAGGTTGCATTTTACTTAATGCAGGATTGGTTGTAAGCCATAAAAACGCTTCACGTAGAGCGGGATGCTGATAACTCCTGCGTTCTGCAAGTTGCCAAATAGTACCATCTCTTATCGCTTGTCGACATCGTGACAATTCCTGTAGAGTGACTTCTAGATTGAATTTGGCGAGAATAATTGTTCTTTGTTCCTCATCCATTTCTCTTACTTCTTCTGGACTGATTTGCGAGACAGCGGGAACGATAATCGGCCATTCTACCATCTCTGTAATTCGTTCTGTACCCCATGGCGTCAATAATCTCCCATCGCGTGCAAATAATGCATAGGCTGCAGAATCAAAGAGATCAGCACCCATTGCAACTAGCATAGGAAATAGCATCGGATGCCCGCATCCGAACATATGAACCGGTTTACTTGGATTCAACCTAGTCTTACATACTAGCATGATTTTGGCCAAATCCTTGTAATGATGTCTTTCCATAATGGGTACGATTCCTCCTATTGGGTGAATCGAAAAATCGAATTTGGACATCTCAGTTGCACTTTTTGAACGTAAATGNGGAAAAATACCACCTTGAATTGGACCGTTTACCATCAGTCCATCTGCTGTTTCAAGCGACATAGCGGCTCTTCTAATCGTTTCATCTACAGCCTCTTCAACTTGGACTTCATTCATATCTGGTCTAGTAAATACATCGAGCATAGTTGCTATATCTACCCCAATATCTTTTTGAAATCTCATTATTTCTTCAACACCTACTTCCACATCACCATAAATGTAGGATTGAAATGTACCGGAATCAGTCATAATTACTCCNGGGTAATCTATCAATTCGTGAACTCCTTTTTCTAGTGCCGCTTGCTTAAGATGTTCATGCTTCCAAATGACATATGAGTTCGTAATCAACGCTCTGATATTGTATCTATCCCACATTTCTCTAGGTTCAATAGTCCTAATATTTGGATTGATTACTGGTAGTAAGCAAGGTGTTTGTAGAACGCCGTGAGCAGTATGTAATTTTCCGATTCTAGCTTGGCCATCACGAGATGTAATCTCGAATCGTCCAATATCTTGTTCGCGCGCAGATTTGGGGGAAGGTCGCGCATCATTGGACCATGACATAAACGGGCCTACCTACATTTCATCATCAATGTCACGGTCTAGATGCACTATTCTAATTCCATTAAACAAATTCTACATTACCATGAGCAAGAACGAATTCTCGTCCTAGATCATCAAAAGTATCTAGTAATGATTTTGAAAATCTGATTCGTGTTATTTCGCTGTCATTTTCTAAATCGGTCCTAACCCCTTGTAGTGTACCGGGCGCAGCACCACATGAAAGGCAAGCTCCAGTTAAGTCTAATACCAAATCAAGACCGTCTTCTGTAATACTGTTTGACACTATGGCAATACCTCCACCGTGTCCATCCAAAGCAGCCCTAACAGGCCCAAGTCTTGCCAATAGTGCAGGAACTAAATCCTCGATTTGATGTAAAGAAATATTCCTCAGTCTTTCATCCTCTTCAGGATCAACAATTTCAGCGATTCTCTTTGCTGCTTCATCCTGCATAGCAGCAGCGGCTTCGAGCCGATATTGCTCCAAGATGTCATCGTCCATGTCTCGGCGTAGCGCGATACGGTTTTGAATGCTTGTAAATCAAATCCCTCCCTACGGGAGGGTAGTCTCAGACACTGCTTGATAAAGGGGTGATGGCAGCGTTAACTATGGCGGAAGAGATATTGCGTGTGGATAATCTTCACGTTAGTGTCGAAGGNAACGAGATTATCAAAGGTCTTTCACTCACCATAAAGAAGGGTGAAATCCATGCTTTGATGGGACGTAATGGTTCGGGTAAGTCAACCTTGGCCAATGTGATAATGGGACATCCGGCCTACGAAATAACCTCTGGCACTATCCATTATTTTGGTCAACCGCTCGATGAATTAGAAGTTTTCGAGCGCAGTCGTGCAGGTATGTTTCTATCATTTCAATATCCTGCTGTAATCCCTGGTGTACAAGTTGGAACATTTCTTAGGAAGTCTNTNCAAGCAATAAGAGGAGAAAANGCCCCTAGTGCCCGTGATTTCCGTAAAGAGTTGAAGTCACATATGGAAACTCTAGGAATGGATAAATCATTTTTGGGACGATATGTAAATGATGGTTTTAGTGGTGGAGAAAAGAAGCGTCTAGAAATCTTACAGATGTTATTACTAAATCCCAAACTAGCTCTATTGGATGAAACTGATTCCGGTTTAGATATAGATGCTCTACGCGATGTTGCACAGGGGATTAACAGTATTACGCAGAACTCTGGGTGCTTGGTAATCACTCATTACCAACGTCTTTTACAATTGGTTGAACCACACTTCGTTCATGTGATGATAGATGGCAAAATTGTTAAGTCTGGAAGTTCTGATTTAGCCGGAGAACTCGAAGAAAAAGGCTACGACTGGTTGGAAGTAGCCGCCTGAGGTGTTTAGATATGGAAGGAGATACAGCAAGAGAAGCAGTAGGCGATTACCGCTATGGTTTTCATGATCCTGAGAGCGCTACGATTAGATTTGATAAGGGATTATCAGAATCTGTGGTCCGTGATATTTCTGAACTTAAGAATGAACCTGAATGGATGACTGAAATGCGTGTTAAAGCATACAACCGATTTATGGAAATGCCAATGCCTAGATGGGGTAATAGTGATGTGTTAGATGGAATCGATTTCGAATCCATAACCTACTTTCTGCGCTCTTCAGAAAAAACTGAAAAGGATTGGGATGATGTTCCAGATGATATCAAGAATACATTCGACAGATTAGGAATTCCTGAAGCTGAACAGAAATGGCTCGGAGGAGTCACGGCACAATATGAGTCCGAAGCGGTATACCATTCGATACGAGAAGACTTAGAAGAACAAGGAGTAATTTTTCTTGACATGGATAGTGGTTTAGCACAATATCCTGATTTAGTGAAAAAATATTTTTGCAGTGTAGTTCCATATTCGGATAANAANTTCTCNGCATTGAATACTGCAGTGTGGTCTGGAGGTTCATTCATCTATGTACCAAAAGGCATCGATGTCGAAATGCCTGTACAAGCTTATTTCAGAATCAACGCTAAGAATATGGGTCAATTTGAAAGAACACTAATTATTGTGGATGAAGGATCTTCTATTCACTATGTTGAAGGTTGTACAGCACCGACTTATTCTACTGAATCATTACACTCTGCAGTGGTTGAATTGGTCGCTTTAGAAGGTGCTAAAATCCGTTATTCGACCGTACAAAACTGGTCAGCTAACGTTTACAACTTAGTGACAAAGAGAGGTGTTGCTCACAAGAATTCAACTATCGAGTGGGTTGATGGAAATATTGGTTCTAAGTTGACAATGAAGTATCCAGCTGTACTTTTGAAAGGAGAAGGTGCTCATGCAGAGGTTATTTCAGTTGCATATGCAGGAAAGGGCCAGCACCAAGATGCAGGCGCAAAAGTGCACCACTTAGCACCTAATACCACTTCTAATATCCTTTCAAAATCAATTTCTAAGAATGGTGGGCGCTCTTCTTATCGTGGTTTACTACAAGTGACTCCCAAGGCAAATGGTTGCCGTTCTAAGGTAGTATGTGATGCCTTGCTACTCGATCCAGACAGTCAATCTGATACTTACCCAACCATGGAAATTGGAAATCCAAGTGCTGATTTGGAACACGAAGCAAGCGTTTCAAAGGTAAGTGGTGACCAATTATTCTATCTTATGAGCAGAGGTCATTCTGAGGCTGAAGCAATGGGCATGATAGTTAACGGGTTTTTCGAGCCATTTACTAGAGAACTTCCAATGGAGTATGCAGTTGAATTGAACCGTCTTCTTGAATTAGAGATGGAGGGTTCGATTGGATGATCTCTTACAGTGAGATAGAAATTCCTTCTCGAGTAAACCATCTTTGGCGCTATACTCCGTGGAATCGTGTTCACCCTACAAGTGTTGAAGAGGTACCTGATGTAGATTCAATTAAGTTCTCAGAGGGCACAGATTCTGATAGTAAGCCTTCTGATGAAATAGCAAGAGCATTCTTGCACGAACTTGTAGATAGAGCAAATGTCGTATCATTGTCAGATGGCGATGAAATCGATCTCGATGTACGCTGTAGCGGACATGTCTGTGCAGGGGAATTACAAATTCAAGCATCGGGTAAATCATCACTGGTGGTGAGAATCTCAGGTGAACCTGGATGGGCAGGATTGCGCATTATCGGAGATATTTCACCGAACTCTCAACTTTCTATTGCGGTCATAAATGATTTAGCAACCGACTCAAGATTACTAAGAGCTGATGACTGGATTGTTGGCAGAGATTCAACCTTAGAATTCGCCAATCTCTCTTCAGGAGGTTTTCATATCAAATCGGATGTAAGGGTNGACCTTACNGCNCAAGGAAGTAGTTTTCAGGCAGGAATTGCAGTACATGGTCATGGTTCACGTCATGATGACCAACATNTCGANATCACTCATTCTGTTGGACACACAGATTCATCTTTGGTTATGCATGCAGCATGTGGTGATTCGTCTCATTCNATTGGNACCGGCCTTTTGACAATTGCAGAAGGCGCAAATGACTCTGATGCTGGGCAATTGTTTAGAAATCTACTCCTCTCTGAAAATGCCCGAGCAGAAGCAATTCCTGAATTAGAAGTTTTAGCTGATGAAGTGAAAGCAGCACATGGTGCTGCCAGTGCTCCTATCGATTTAGAGCAAATCCACTATCTTTCTTCTCGTGGTCTATCCCCCTCTGAGGCAGAGGGAATTATAGTTGAAGGATTCTTGATGGATGCATTTAGAGAAATTAAAAATGACAGATTAATCGATATTTTAAGAACCCGTCTTCTGGTTCATTTGGAGTGTTTGATTAAGGGTTGATTAGAATGTTAAAAGATCAGTTTCCAATTTTATCCCGCCAAGTAAATGGCAGAAAATTAGTCTATCTTGATAATGCAGCAACAACTCAAAAACCTCAGTGCGTGATAGATGCTATGACTCATTACTATGGTCAGTCAAATGCTAATGTTCATCGCGCAGTTCACACCCTTGCTGGTGAGGCTACAGAAGGATACGAAGAGTGTCGTAAATTATTGAAGGAACGATATAATGCTGAAAGAGCCATAATCACAAGTGGGACCACAGAATCGATCAATCTAGTTGCTCATGCATGGGGCCGTTCTAATCTTTCAAAGGGCGATGTAGTTGTGTTAACCGAAATGGAACATCATAGCGATATAGTGCCTTGGCAAATGCTTTCACAAGAATTGGGAGTTGAGTTAAGATTTGTTGGAATCAATGATGACTATTCTTTGGATATGGAAATGCTTGAAGAAGCGGTAAAAGGGGCTTCACTTGTTGCTTGTGTNCATACATCAAATGTNCTTGGTATTAGAAACGATGTTGAATCTTTAATTAAAATCTCAAAGTCCGTTGGAGCAAGAGTATTGCTCGATTCCGCACAAGCAGTTCCTCATGAATTAATTGATTTCAAAGAATTAGGATGTGATTTCATGGCCTTTTCTGCTCACAAGATGTGCGGACCTACAGGAATAGGCGCACTACTTGTTTGTGAGGAGGCGTTCGCAGAAATGTCGACGTTTATGGGAGGTGGAGATATGATTGAAACAGTAACTTTGGACCATTCTACATATCAGAAAAATGAGCACCGCTTTGAAGCAGGAACTCCTAGAATCGCAGAAGGTGTTGGATGGGCAAAAGCGCTCGAATGGATTGATGGTATTGATNTAGAGACTGAACATGTGCGCCTACTAGGTATTGCACGTGNTGTAGCAAAAAGTTTGCAGGAGATGGGTATGACAGTTTACTCAGGCCTAGGCGATTCAGATGCAGCAGTTGTATCATTCACCCACCCTTCTATTCACCCCGAAGATTTCGCCCGTTTGCTAGATGCAAAAGGTATTGCTGTTCGAACCGGTCACCATTGTGCACAACCACTTATGTCAAGGCTTGGCATTAGCGGTACAATTCGTGCCTCATTCTATCTTTACAACGATCAGAGTGATGCCGATGAGTTACTTGAAGTAACGAAGCTGATTGTGGAGCGGATGTCATGATTTGGCCTGAGGCATTACAAGAATTNATTGAAGAATTTATTGAAATCGAGGATAAGTTCGAGAAATTAGAAGTCTTGATGGATTTTTCTAGCGAAGTCATTGAATTGCCATCTNACGAATGGAATGAATCAAATCGAGTACATGGCTGTCAATCACAGGCGCATGTTGTAGTGACATTAGAGGATGAAAAGGTATCGATATCTTGTGGTGCTGATGCAAAAATTGTTCAAGGACTAATGGGTATAATGAGCATTGCAGTAAATGGTTCAACATGTGAGGAAGTAATCGCATTAACTCCCGACTTTGCCGAAGAGATGGGAATTTTAAATTCATTAACACCAAGTCGTTCAAATGGATTTAGAACCATGTTTGATATGGTGAANAANAATGTTAAGGAGATGATGTAGTGACAGTAAGCAAAGAAGAAGTAATGCAAGCATTAGATGAGGTCGAAGACCCAGAATTAAATNTNTCAATNGTNGAATTAGGATTGGTTTATGATGTCCGTTTTGAGCAAAAAGAAGACAAATTACATGCTGAAGTTGATATGACTCTNACTTCNCCNGGATGTCCTGCNGCTGCAGAAATAATGGCAGCAGCACATAGGGCAGCATTGAATGCTGTTGAAAGCGTTCACATCAACTTGGTTTGGGCACCGCGTTGGGACCCGAAAATCCATGCATCTGAGGATGCTAAAATGGATATGGGAATCTGGGACTAAAATCCACCAAACATTCCAGATTCAGCGTTTGATGATGATTGAAAGGATGTCACCATCTTTGAGAGGGTGTACAAGTCCGACTCTTTGCCAGTCGAACTTAGCAGAAGGTCCCTTTACTCTAGCAAATCTAAATTTGCGAACGAAATCACGATGAAGATTATTGCAAACATTTTCGACAGTAGAATCGTCTTTTACGATTAATGGTTCTTCCATGTCTGCTTCTTGTCCTTGAGGTTTCAAAAATATCCTCATAAATCCAAGGTTGTCATAAATGAAATCTTTCAATTCCTCAAGACCATCGCCTTTGTATGCAGATATTCGCATTATTGGCCATCCTTGAGGTAAAGATTTCTCGGCGCTTGAGATTTCTTCTTCTGTTGCAATATCAATTTTGTTTACTGCGATCACCGATTTTGAATAAACACGATTACCTGCAAGAGTATCAACAATCATTTCTGCAGTGGTATCTGTCCTTAGCGTAACTATGGCAGAAGTATAGCCAAAAGANCGAATNATTTCACTCATTTCTTCTTCGGTCAAATGAGTTTGTTCGACAGTTGTTCGAACATCAATNCCTCCCTTGTCNACCCTCTTGACAAATACTGGCGGCTTTGACTGATTAAGGCGGATTCCCGAATTTTCTAATTCTCTGTGCAATACCCGGAAATGTGAATCTTGAAAAGGGTCTACAATGTATAGNACCATGTCACAGGAACGAATTACTCCAAGGATTTCTTTACCTCTACCCTTGCCCTCTGCTGCACCTTTAATCAGACCGGGTAAATCTAGAATCTGTATTTTTGCACCTCTATGTTCCATCAANCCAGGAATNCATGTCAGTGTAGTAAATGCAAAGTGTCCGATTTCAGATTTGGCATCAGTGACTTGTGAAATTAAAGTAGATTTACCAACGGAAGGAAACCCTACCAATGCTACAGTCGCGTCTCCAGACCTNTTTACCTCGAAACCTTTGGCTGGACCAGCCGCTTTAGCTGATGCAGCAGCCTTTTCTTCCTTTATTTTGAGTTGAGCGATTTTAGCCTTTAGTTTCCCAATGTGTGCATTGGTAGCTTTATTTTTTTGAGTCTTGTTAATCTCATCGTAGAGGGCTTGAATCTGTTCTTTGATTGTAGCCATAACAACACCCCTGAAACCAATGCGAGTGACACATACTCTTGAAGCCTGCCTCACAATAAGTTCCGATGCAATCAAACCCGACGCTTCTTTGGACCACCCATGGGCATCGAGATGAGACTTCACCTAGTCGATTCGAATTGTCTACTAAACTTGCTAGAAATGGATTGGAATGAATTGGTAGAAGGGATGGAAAAACAAAAGTTCCGCTCATTGCGACCCCCAATTGACAAAATCTTGAATCGAACTTTCGATATCGATTGCGAGGCTGAATTCTTGGATCTCGCAGATTTGATTACTGGAGAAGGAACTGTATCAGAAGTTTTGAAAGAATCAAACGGTCATGATGCATTGCTAAAATTGGTTGAATTTGCAAGTCCTGGTCATTGGGAGGCTTGGGAAGGAAGATGCTTTTTGTATATTGAAAATGCGATTGGTCGTGAGGTCGCTGATGTTGATTCGATGTATTCGGTTGATGTTTGGGATGATGTTAGGTCAGGCCTTGGAAATTGTACTGCAAATGAATTTTCAGAAAAAGTGTGTGAGGATTGGATGGGAAGGAGGAAGCAACTTGGAGAAACCCTTGATGAAAATAAGGACCCTCGAATAATTCCTACTTTCGAAGCACATGATAGGGCGGCTAGAAGTCTTCATCACGCGGTGAATAGAAAAGAATTCATCCAGATTATTGGCAGGGAACATCTTGATGCAAAAGAATGGGGCCATGGGGAATGGAATCTTGCTAAACTTCTAGAGGCGTGAGGTTCAAGGAGGAGTTTTACTCCCCGATAGATAATGAGCGAAGACGAAACTGTTGAAGAACAGGAAGAAATCGTTGTAGAAGATGAAGTCATTGAGGAAGAAATTGTAGAGGAAGTAGATCCTTTGCAACAGGCTTTAGACCGCGCTGAAACTGCGGAAAAAGAGATTTCATATCGAGATGCTGAAATTCAAAATGTTAGAAAGAGATTAATGTCTGAAAAGGCAACTGCAATTCAATATGGAGGTATGGGTATGTCACGCAGAATGTTAGAAGTTTTAGCTGACATCGACCGAGCATTATCGGTTGAAGAAAATGAAGGTCTTACCCTAATTAGACAAAAAATGTGGTCGCAATTATCTGCAGATGGAGTCACATTGATTGAGACTAAGAGTATGAGTTTCGATCCAACCAAAATGGAAGCGATAACAGCGATTCCGCCTACTGAAGAGTTTCCAGCAAATACTGTTATCGAAGAAATCGAATCAGGTTATTTGTACAAAGATAGAGTCTTAATGCCTGCTAAAGTTGTAGTTGCTTCAGAGCAATAATTACGCTCGATTCTCGTTAAGATGAACTAATCCAACCTCGAGTCGGTCATGTGTGGGGTGTATTTCTACCATCATAACAGGAACTTCAAGATGGGGCGCAATCTCTTCGGCTGCGCTAAGGGGGAGTTCTATTCTTTGTTGAGAACCATCATATCTTATCCATCCTTCCTGTAATCCTAGCTCAAGAGTTAATTCTACAACATCATCCGCTGCATTTTCCAAATCACATGGAATTGCTCCAAAGATGATTGTATCATCTTCTGATAGGACTTCGTAAGGACGTAGAGTTGCCTTTGCTCTTCGTCGAAAACGATTTCTTAATTGCCCAGCATCTTTGTAGAATGACGTACAAAACTTAACATGAAAATCCATATTTTCTGCTGCTTTTTTTAGACGGATAGCTAGTTCTGCAGAGCCCGCTGCTGCAGCGGTTATTCCACCCGCTAGATTGAATCCACGGACATCCATGTTGTCTTGATTACCTACTGTGATTTCTAGTTCGTTAAGATTCAANAACTGTACTGGGGACTTATCCATCGATTCCAAAAGTGCGAATAGTTTCTCTTCTTTATCCGGTTCGGCAGGTAATTCTATTCCAACATATATTCCAGCATCAGATGCAGCAGTAATCGATTCTAGGTATTTATCAAGCGTCAAGTCTAGCAAATGAAATCGTAATTCATCTAGCCCTGCTCTACCCAATCGTGCAGCCTTTTCTGCACCTATCGGAATAGATGTATAGCAGTGGATATGATGTTTTGTTCCAAATGCTAGTTTTAATTGTTCTATCGCTTCNACGGTTTTGTCGAAATCTAGCATNGGGTCGCCTCCAGTAATTCCAGTACCAGTAGCATTCATCGCTTTACCTTCTTCAATCACTTCGTCCCACGAGGTGCATCTTCTTTCGTTAGCAAACATATCAGGNGNTTCTCTGCGATTATCTGAAAGTGGACAATAATCGCACCCCCAGTGGCATTTGCCTGTCACAAATAGTACCAGCTTGCTGCCTTTTTGACACTGAATACAGCCTTCTGCTTCCCCGTTTTCTGGGGGGGCGATTTCGCTTGCAATAGGCAGTTGCATTAAACAGCGGCCTAGTTGTTGTCTTTTCAATTAACTGCAAGAATACTATATCAAGAACTCTTCTTCATTCTTGTAGTATCTATCCATTCATCCCAACTTGAATCGAATCCATCGTAATGAATCAGGTAGTTATCTCCATTGATNTCGAGAATCTGAGCGTCCCACCAACTCCCCTTCCATTCAACTTTGACATTTTCTCCTACAGAATGCTGGGCGTTAAATGGGTGGTCTTCAGGTCTAATCTCCCATCCTGTAGGTCCAACTACATAGATCGTATTTCTAGTTTCGATACGAGCAGTTGCTCTTACATCATATTCGATACTCTCTATACTGGAACTGCGTACAGGTCCTTCTCCTAATTTAGGATGAGCATAGGCATANCCCTTNAGNNNCCCATCGCTAATTTCTGCATCACGAATAATCACTTCAGGTTTGTATTTTAATGAATCATNACTCTCTCCCGAGCCAAGAATATACTTTGCTAATTCGCGGTAATCAATTTCGGAATCTAGTCCAATTCCTAGGGTGGTAAATTCATCTAGAACATCATCTACCGAAATCGGGTCATCTCCCATTTCAGTAAGAATCTCTAGNTACTTCTTAGCGGAAATAGTGCCCGTATTATTTTCATCAAAAACCTGGAAAGCTTCGATTAACTCTTGCTCAGCAGTGCTAGTATTTTCNACATAATTTTGAATTTCAGGAGAATTTTCATGCAGAGTTTCTATACGCCCCCATTCGACATTATCTTCTACATCACCATCATCAAAATGAATCANNAATGTATGATCCTCATGTTCACTAGCGATAGTTCCAGGGTAGTAATGGCCGTAATTTTTCCAGTTAACTAGNACNCTATCTCCANTCTTGTAAGGTGGCGCAGCAGGTCGAATGGTGCCAGGAGCAGAACCAATTACTACCGCATGCTTTGTTTCTATTGCTGAGGATTTAGGAACTTCGATACGATAAGTTCCGTCATCATTAATTCCAATTACAGTACATCTATCAAGCCAACGTGCGTTAGTTGGGCTGTGGTATTCAACATGGTCACCAATACTGAATGATGCTGGCAATTCTACTTCTGGTACTGGTGGTGCTTGTGGTGCAGTGGCTGCTTGTCCTATCATACCTAGCTGTTGTAATGCTTGGATCACAGCGCTGGTTACCGCAGTTGCATCATTATTGATCACAGTATTGTGTACAACATCTCCTCCAATTACCGAGTCTTGTAGATTCACCGATTGCAAATTTGGATTCTGTTGTTCCAAGTCCGAATTAGGTGGTAAAGGAATCCATTCACTTCCAGTCCACATATATTTCCCATCTGGGCTAATTGTTGGTTCGGACATATCTGATGAAATCATGATTTCATATTTTAGTTTCATCATCACATTGCAAGATTAACCATCGATGAAATCTTCNGTCGTTTGTTAGTTCAGGATGGAAAGTAACAGCGACGATATTATCCTGCTTTATGCCGACAACTTCCTCATCAAGAAATGCGATAGAATCACATTTTATTGAAGAGAACCTTGGTGCGCGAATAAATACGCCTGGAAACCCTTCNTTACTGATAGCAGCNTGTCTTCCAACATCAAGTGGCTTGTGACCAAAAGAGTCTCTTTCATGTGCAGAAANCTCTACTCCTTCGATACTTNCCCCTAAATCGACTTTTAGTGATGCTTGAAATGAATCGATTTGCCTTCCAAATGCGTTTCGATCGATTTCTGCTGAGATTAATTTTTGTTGGCAAAGTAGTATTGCTCCAGCGCAAGTTCCTAAAACTGGAATTCCACTTTCTACAATTTCCCAAATAGCCGAGTAAAGGTTTTCATAACGGCTTGCAATCTTCATACTGGTAGATTCACCACCAGGTAATACGAGGGCATCTATACCCTCTACGTCACTTGCTTTTCGCAGTTCTCGAATCTCAACATCAATGCTTAATTCAGCAGCAGCTCCTCGCAAAGCCTCAGCATGTTCATGCCGAGCGCCTTGAAGCATAGCCAAGCCGATAGTCAGCATCATTCAGGGCAAAGGCCTCTAGTTTTTCACCGCGACGGTCGTGCAATATGGTATTGAACCTCATGCGACTGCATCGGTATATGAGCCACGAAGGCGACTGCTTTCTTGTTCCCGGGCCAGTCAGAATGAGTCCTGAGTGTCTTGAAGCAATGTCTACGCCTACAATTACAGCGCGTGGTGGAGAATTTCGGGATATCATGGCTCGACTAAACAGTGGTCTTCGTTATGCTTTCAATTTGACACCCTCACCTGCTGTCAAGAAAAACAAATCTTGGGAAGGAACTGATGGATACAAAGTGGTTGTTGCCTCAGGTTCAGGAACAGCCGCCATGGAGATGGTAATGGCTAATCGGTTTCGTGCTAATGACCGAGTATTGGTTCCTACAAATGGTAAATTCGGCGAGAGNGTTGCTGAAATGGGTTCACGGTTTTGTATAGTTAAACATCTGAAATATGACTGGGGTAGAGCGTTTGACCTCGGAGAGATAGAAGAACAGTTGGCGAGAGGTAATTGGGANGGAATGGCCATTTGTCATAATGAAACATCATCNGGAATTACTCAGGATGCTGAATCTATTGCAGAAATGTGTGAAAGNCATGGAGTTGCTCTGATTATCGANGGNATNACCAGTGTTGGTGGATTGCCAGTTCATCCAGCAGATTGGAAGGCAGAAGCTGTAGTTGTCGGTGCGCAGAAATGTACTGCGGGACCTTCAGGAATCGCTGCTCTAGCGATTTCGGAACATTTTNTTGAAAGGTGTAAAGCAATTAGACAACAAGATGATGCTAACCCCACTTACTATCTGGACCTTCTTGCAGCACTAAAGAAAGGCGATGATGACCAAACTCCTTGGACGCCTGCAATCAATGCAGCAATGGGTTGGGCAGTTTCACTNGANCAACTCAAGGAGGAAGGCTTGGAAAATAGATGGAATCGNTGTGCTTTGATGGCTAATGGCGTNAGACGTCTTTTTACTGAATTAGGTTTTGAATTATTAGCTGATGAATATTCACGTTCNTCTACAGTTACTGCNATAATGTATCCTGAAGGNATTGATGATAGNTGGAGAGTTCGTCTGAAAGAAGAATATTCAACGCAGGTAATCGGNGCTCAAGACCACCTTAAGGGGAAGATGTTTAGGATCGGTTCNATGGGTGAAACACCAATTTCAGAGATGGTCGAAGGTTGTAAAAGAATGCTATCTTGTTTCCGAGACTGCGGACATGAACTTCCCGAAATTGATGTTGAAATATTTTTCAAGTGATTAAGATGTACATTGTATTGGGTNGATTCCANCCTTTTCATAATGGACATGCACATCTTGTAGATGCNGCTCTAAAATTAGGTGAAGTTACCATCGCAATCGGTAGTTCACAAGAATCATGGACGCCTGATAATCCTTGGAGTGGAGCTGAAAGGGAAGCCATGATTCGCCACTGGCTTGGAGAGCGAGATGCTAGAATTGTGTGTATTGAAGATATCAATGACCCGCCAAATTGGGTTGAACATGCAACAAAGTTTCACGGAGAGGGNATCTTGTTTACATCTGACGAATCGACAAAGAAACTGTATGAANAGTCAGGATGGGATGTAGAGTGGTGTGATTTAGAGCAAAGAGATTCGTTTGAAGGTTGGAGAGTCCGCTCTACTTTGAAGATGATTTCTACGGTATCTCAGCAGGATGCTCAAAAATCGGTAATGCAGGCAGTTCTACCCGAAAAGATAGCGAATTGGTTAATTGAAAACGATGCACTATACCGTTTTTATGAGATTTCTAAGGATTTGAATCATGTAGGATGAGTATACTCAATGCTTATTTATTCGAATCATGAGCAACATTCGTGGGCATAATCAAACGAATAGCGATTCACATCACAGGAATCGGTATAGGCGGTGCAATGGGACTAGTGTCGTCCATCCTTATGCTATACCTCTTGGTTGATGCTTCTATCAATGGAGCAGAAGAACCTGTGTGGCTAATGTTATGTGCAATTGTTGGTGTTTTTATCGGTGCTGTGGTTTACAAAATTGTACTTTGGTCTAGTAAAGGCTCCTCTTATTTACAATGAGACTAACCGGCGTGAGTTTGATAACTCGTCTCTATTAGCATTGTTTCATGGGTTTCAAGGACCGCTTTGGTGTCGACCTTGGAGTTTTCAAAGAAAAAACAACTTGGAAGGCATTTGTAATCGGTCTAGTCATGTTTTCTGTAATTGGATATTCTGGACTTTCAGTATTTGATTTAGCCAGTGATTCATATGGTGTTGACCGTTCATCAGCAAGAATTGCTCCGGATTTTGAAATTGAAACAATTAATCGTACTGGGTTTGAAGATAACTACACTAACGAGACTGGATGGTTCAAGTTATCCGAACATCGTGGTAAGGTTGTGATCATTGATTTCATGGCAATAGACTGTGCAAATTGCCATCTTGTTCAGGAGCATTTGGATTTAAGAATTGATGAATGGAGAGGTTTGAATGAATTACATGAAGTTGTGATTGTATCCATTGGTTGTTGGTATGCAACTGAAACATTGTCAGAATTAAATGAGACATTTGGAGACTCGAGTAAAGATAGTCATATGCCATGGATTGTAGGTACTGGTGCAACCGATTCGATAATTTTGAATGACTCACGTGGAGACATGGTCGAGTATTATCAGGCCCAAGGAATACCGGTGGCATATGTTATCGATCATGAAGGATATATTGTCGGAATGGAAAAGTCCGGTACTCCTACCGGTGGCTGGGGTGATTTTGACGAATCTGTAGTTTTAGCTGCGAAAGGTGAAGCAGAAGATTTGCGTTTTTCCCTAAAAAAGGTGGATAGGTCGGCTAATGCGATATTCATAATGGGATTGCTTCTTGGAGTGTTAGTGTATTTCTCACCGTGCGCTTTCCCGATTTTACCTGGTTATATTTCCTATTATATCGGCTTGGGGCAGCGCGAAGATGAGTTGATGGAAAGCGGTAAACTTGAGAAAAAAATGCCACCTCATTATGTCTTAGGAGGATTAGCAGCATTAGGTCAATTGACATTCTTTGCAATTATTGGAGTGATTGTTTTCGGCCTAGGAAGTATCTTTGACCTTTCAGGAGTTCTACATTATTTCGCTCTTGCAGTGGCCATTTTGCTAATTATATTGGGTGCATTCATGCTAACAGGTGGTACTGCTCATCTACTTGGTTTCGTTCAAAAATTAGTAGACCGGTACTCGACTACAGAAATGGATACTAAATTTACCCCAAAACGAAACATGTACCTGTGGGGTATTGGTTATTCGGCAGCATCGATAGATTGCACAGCAGCAGCCGTAATTCCATTTATTGGATATCTTGCAATAATAGATGGCGCAGCTACATGGACAGGTCTGGTAGGATTGATGCTCTCTGTAAGTTTGCTAATGATTGGAGTTACAACCATAGTTGGTATGGGTCAACAACGATTCATAAATATCCTTAGAAGATCTACTGGTCTGATTAAAGCAATAGGTGCTTGGATGATGATGATGGCAGGAATAGGTCTGACATTCTACCTGACCCAACCTGAGTTAATCGCTGGCCTTGTCGCTTGAATCATCGCTGCTAAACATCTCTAACCATTCTTCGTTAGATGATGCTTCAATCGCGGGGATGCACATCCAATACCAGCATGCTAAACCGGTGATTACACCTGTGACTAGATCCCAAAAGAAATGCTGTTTAGTCGTCATCACAGATATACACAAAGCGACCCATGCTATCCACACAAAGACCTCCTTAATCCCTGATATTGACCCCCATCTTCGTAGAAGTAGTACGATCATTAGAGATTGTACAACATGTAGACTAGGCCAAGCATTGTATGGTTGGTCGGTATTGTGCATAATATCTCCAAACCAAAAGCCCCAGAAACCTTCTCCAGCTAATACGTCCGATGGTATTTGGTCACGAATGTATACCTCTGTAGGAAATATTATGAAAATTAAATTTACAGCCCAAGTCATAACAAAAAGGGCTTGATGGAATGCGAACATCTCTCGAATCTGTACGTCATTTTCTCTACCAAACCAGGCTGCTGCTGGGTAATAGAGGTAAAGTGTCAAGTAAATTATGAATGACCATCCGATGTATGGAACCATCGAATCTATTGGCAATATGGGGTCCATTACTGACCGGTCAATATGCCCCATAATCTGGTTTATAATCGAGTACGGTAATGCCATAAAAACAATTAGTGCTACAATCGTGTACCAGAAAATTTTCTTGGTATCGCGTGATTCCCAATGCGACTTCCAAATTGACCATGGTCGCTTGAACATGTCAACCCGTATTGGATTCACTTATTCATGCAATCGGTGAACCGCAGGATGGGCAGGCCTTCCAACCTACTTGNATTGTAATGCCACAGCATACTGTTGNATTAGCAGNGCCCCCNCTNCTAATCTCTCCTCCTGCTCCATCAACTGCTTTTTGCGCAGTTTGTTGACGCAGGAATTCTTGCATTACTTCAGGTGTAAGTGAGCCATTATCTGCTGCCATCTCCATCATTTTAGTCTGGAATTGATTCTGGGAATCCATTCTTTCATTNTGGAATTGTTGNTGATTAGCGATTCTTGCTGCCTTTTTGGCTTGAACTTCAGCAAATAAGTCCATTGCATTCTTCGTTTTTGCCTCAGATTCTTTCATTCGAACATCGGCAGCATGACTTCTATCCTCTTGTTTCAATTCCATCTGCCCTCGGTCGCGAGTTAATTCTGCTTCCCATTCAGCNTCTTTCGCTCTTAATCCTTTGAGGTCNTTTTCTAATTCAATGGTGACCTGTCCTCTAGCCCTTGCTCTAGCAACATTGGTTTCCATTTCGATTCTTGACAATGTAATAGCCTCGGTTTGNGCGTAATGAGCCATCTGTGCATCGGCGTTTGCTTGATTTCCAGCAGTCTGTGCTTCTATTGCAGCACGATGTCGCTGGACTAATTCCATATCTGTTGGATTNGTAACNGGNAANGCCTTTANCANAGTAAATCCNAGGTTAGAAAGAAGATTNCTCATNTCCATTTCAGCAGTCATTTCAAACCTTTCTACGAAGGCAGCATCTCTAATGTCAGCAGCAGTATTACATGCAGCAAGACAAGGTGTAACGACTCTTGCTTTTACTTCATCAGCGATTATATTGATTAATCCAGCACGGTCCAGNGTTGGAGCATTATTAGCAAAATAATTCAATAATTTCGGCAAGTCATCATTATTCATTTTTAATCTGAGATTTGCAAATCCCTTTGCTGCTTCACCATTTGCGATTTGACCATCAAATGGTATCCAGTAATCCATGGGACCAGTCATNGCAAACAAAAGTCTACGATCTGAAGCGGTAACTCCCATCTTTTCTCCAATCCAGCGTGTAAATCCTCCAGCCATGCTCTTGAGCGTGGTTTCTGTAATCACATCACCGATTCTTCCATCAATAATTAGTGCACAAGCCTCATTTGGTTTTAGCAAGACCTCTTGTTTTGCAAAAGTGGTTATTTTGTCTGCGTTAACTAAACGTGCAATCGTATCGGGTTTGTCTCTCCATCTGTAATTTGCCATTTTATCACTTCTTTTTCTTCTTCTGTTTTAGTCCCGCAAGCATTGTCGCTCTAGCTCCAAAGAANCCTCTACAGCTTGACATTTTTTGCGTTGTTTGTAGAATGCACTGTCTTGCATCACCTTCNCCGGTTGCAATNGCNTGTTCTGCACTATTTGCGATGTTAACCGCTTTGGTAACCATGTCAATAACATCGTGGTCGTGNTTGATTAGGTTCTTTAGATCCTTATTTGATGGTGAGCGNTGTCCAGANAAAAACGCATGTTCCATACCNGCAATCGCTTTATTGACATCTTCAATCAGATAATCNCATTCTTCCATACTTTGCTTTGCAGCACGGGCTAATGCCATCTCTCCACCTCGAAATTGCGAGTCGAAAATATTCTGCATATGAGTNCTTACTCTGCCTGCAGCACGGGCGATTTCAGCACGTACCATCTTATCATTCTCGATNCGGCTACCTTTGGAATAACCATTGTANCCGGAGAGTATCAATTGTACTCCNCTAATGTATGGCAGAGCATCAATTGGAGTACCTATCATCTACTTCCCCGCATAGGACAGGAAAGGGGCCCTTATTGACGCTACCGATTGATAGATTGTTTGACTATTCTTCATTATCNCTCTGTGGAAGGGAGGATTTCTTAATATCACTAAAAATACTTTCAGGGTCATCAGGAAGCATACTAGATGCTAGAACTGTAACTATTGTNGAGCCAAGTAANGCTGCTACAAANACCCAAAGATTTGTCANTCCNCCATCAGAAGCAGGNAATGCATCAATGGTGGGATGTAGGAGATACAAGAAATATTTTCCATCTAGCATNCCGTATGCACCAACAGATAGTATTCCCGAGAATGCNCCAATCAATGCACCTTTAGAAGAGACTCCNTTCCAAAGAGTTAGCAAAATTGGAGCAATAGTAGCAGCAGCAAGTAAATCTGCAACCAAGAATATCCCAAATACGCTCCAGGCATCAAATGTGAAGCCGGCAATGGTTGGACCGGTTGCGAGATAAATCGCCATTGGGACCATGGCGATAGTGACGATACGAGCATGAGATAATCCCATTCTACTATCCGAAATGTCCCTAGTAATCGAAGCCGATATTGCATTTAGTAAAGTATCTACACTTGAGCACACCAATGCTAAAATTAGTACTACAAATGCCCAGAGTATGATGTTGTTATCCCCAATTAGGGTAAAGAAAGCAAGTGACGGNTCATCCANAATNCCTCTTCCAGCTGCTACAGTTCCAAANAANCCCATTACAAATACTAAGGGCAANACTAATGCTGAAGCTATTAAAGCACCCTTTTTCAATGACTTATCATCCTTGGAAGCCCAAGTTCTTTGCCAGTTCCCTTGTGAAAACATTTCAGCAGCAGTTATTGCTAGAACAATTGCTAAGCCTGATTTGAAAGTGTCCATGTATGTGATACTACCATTTGACCAAGATGCATCATATCCCGCTGGNTTGTATGCTTTTGCATCCTTGATCAATTCACTAATATCGCTGCCAAATAGTATTACCAGNAATNCCGAAATTAACACTAGAATTACTCCAGCCTGCACTTTGTCGGTTCTAAGTGATGCTGGAAGTCCTCCAAATGAGGTATATGCTGCAGTAACAATAGCAACTGCCATCATTGGAATCATAGGTTTCATATCAGTAAGATATTCCATTCCTTTACCTATTGCAGTAAATTCTGCGAANAANAATGTNAACATGTAAAGTACAGAAATTATTCCTACATACAATTGCATAGGNCGNCCTAACTTCATTTTCACATAATCTGCCAATGTCACACCTGTAGGNAGTTGATTTCTGATCATTGGTCCGATATANGCAAGCAAGAGGAACGGGGTNGCTGCAGATACGGCATACCCCGTTACTTCCCAAAANCCGCCATAGTATCCAAGTTCAGAGGGTCCTATCAAGATCCANACTCCCATACCTGAAGCAAAAAGACTCAATGCAATTCGAANTGAATTCTGAGTGCCNCTGGCTGAAAGATATTCATCATCACCGATATTCCNTCCCGCACCGGAATTATATCCGATATATGCAAAAATCCCAAGTGTTCCAAAAAGTAGTAAGTAAGCTATAATTTCATTCATATTTCCACCTCAAAAAGCAGCAATGATGTTGTGCATCCTATCTATTAATTCCAAAGGATTGTGAGCCAATATATACAATGATGGCTCCCATCCAAAAGCACCTTCGTCTAAAATCACATCTATTCCTTGGTGAGGAACTAATTCTCCTTTCGGAGCAAACGTTAGATTCAAGTCTAGATTTTCACACATCTGCTCGATATCTTCTCCACTTGCGGGTGGCTTGATATTCAATATCGCAGTTTTATCAGAATCATTATGGCGAGCGGATAGAAGCATATTTGCTAAATGGTTAGATGCACCAAAAGCTGGGGTATCATGATGCCTCAATCTATTATCTACGATTGAAACCTTACCTGGGAATGCAGCAACTTCTGCAGTACTCGATGAGTTCTCTAAACAGCAAGCGATATTCATCCCTACCGCTGGCATCCAAGGAGAGATTTTGTTAATATCAATACGAGATACTGCCCACTCTAATCTCTTTAGTAGGGCGGTTTGTTCTTGGTCTGAATCTAGATCGCTACCAGTCAATGATTTATCGAAACGAAGCACTTGTCCAGGTCCAAATGCAATTTCCATTACAAACCGTTGTCTAGTCGGTTTTGATTGTGAGCCCAACTGGCGCATAGCCAATGCGATTTCATGCGCCCATCCATCAATTGTAGCCTCATCAGAGGTTCCAGCCATCTCGGGTAATTCTCTGTGAGCCATGCGGGATACAGTTGATTGTGTAGAACCCATTATTTCCGCAATCTCTGCTTGGGACCATCCATTTGCACGTAAATTTCTTGCTAACTGCATATGAAGTCTATCGAGCCACGTAGCGCCATCTTTGCCTAACATGGCCTTCCTAAAGCACCATGGTTATTCAATGTTATTAGCGGCAAATGCATTTTGCATAGAATTGCATAGGTTAGTATATGGCTCCAATCTTTCACTCCAATCGATTACAGAACGTCCAGAACTAGAGGGTAGGACCCATATTTCACAATCGATCGGGAATTTAGCTGGCAATATTTCCTGACAGCCATATTCGATAGTTTTCTTAGGCGGTTCAAAGAGTTGAGAAAACTGCCTTTTTCCAGTGAAAGCGATTCTCTTTGGACTGCCCTTTACCCGTTCTGCATGTTTTTTTATGCGTTTGTAGAAATCATCACGCCACTCTAATATTTCTTTGCGAGAATAATTGCTAGATACATTTCCTGGAGTCCTTCCTAGGTCTGTAAAACCAATTAACAACTCGCTTACAATTCTATCATCACAGCACGGACCCCATTCCAAGGGAATAAGACCTGATTCTGGCAATAATTTCCACATCAAGTTTGTAGGATTCGAATAGTAGTGGCCAGAACTCCAAGAGTCATTACTTGGGTTATGGCCTACTAATAGAAGTTCTAATGGCTTTTTTTCATCGCCATACTTTTCCATTAGCGGCGCCATATTACCTGCAGTAGATTTGGGTCCTTAAGATAGGAGAGTTCTAATCCCGCCTACTATGGGAAAGGGTTGAGGGGGACCATTGGAACAGGAGTTATTCTTGGAGGAAGTCATGTCACGAGTACGTGCTTTCCTTGGTCAAGAAGGCAAGGTTGTAGATTTCATCCCTTATCTAAGTCTTAAGAAGACTTCAGACCTTTCACTACCAATTTCAGGTTTAGGTAGAGAAAAGGTGATTGAAGATATTGATTACTATCTTCGTAATGCAGTAAACACAAATCATCCCGGATTCATGAATCCACTTTGGGGTGGATTCAACGCTGCAGCCTTTGCAGGCGAAATTATTGCTAATATCACAAATACTTCGATGTACACATATGAACTTGCACCTATGGCGACATTGATCGAGCAGTCACTGATTAAGAGGATGTGTGAAATATTAGGATTCTCCAATGGCGGAGGAACTCTTACCACTGGCGGTTCAAATGGTAACATGATTGGGATGATGTGTGCAAGGCATCACGTCGAACCGCTAGGACAAAGACGGGGATTTAGTAGTCAAAAATTAATGTGCTTTGTTTCTGATGAAGCACATTATTCCGTGTTGATGGCTGCCAATGTTCTTGGAATCGGGTACGATAATGTCATCAAAGTAGCTTGTGATGAGCATGGAGTTATGCGAGTTGATAAATTGGAAGAGGAGATTGCTCGGTCAAGAAATAATGGTTTCATTCCTTTTTGTGTTGTAGCAACCGCTGGTACCACAGTTCGAGGTTCCTTCGATCCTATTAGGAAAATCTCACGTATTTGTGGTGAAGAAAATATTTGGCTTCACGTAGATGCTGCATGGGGTGGGACTTGCATGTTTAGTCCAAAATATCGTTCACTCATGGATGGGGTTCAATTGGCAGATTCGGTATGTTGGGACCCACACAAGATGATGGGAATCCCATTGATTTGTTCCGCTTTCTTAATCAAGCGCCCTGAAGTATTACGAAGAATTAGTTCACATGGAGATGATGCCCACTATATTTTCCATGAGGATCATGAAGATGTAGATTTAGGTCGAACAAGTTTACAATGTGGCCGCAGAAACGATGCCCTAAAGCTCTTTTTAGCCTGGAGGGAAGTCGGTGATGCAGGTTGGTCACGTCTTGTTGACAAGTACATGAAATTAGCAGAATATCTTGAAGAAATAGTCAATGAAAACTCTAGTTTAGAAATGATATCTTCACGTCAATGGACAAATGTATGTTTCCGTTATACTGCAGATGGTATCGACCATGACCAGGTGAATATTGAATTGCGAGAAAGAATAATGAAAAATGGTAATTTCATGTTATCACGTTCCAATATAGGTGATGATGTAATACTGAGAGCGGTTATATCAAACCCTGGCGTTAGTGAAGAGAGCCTTGGTCAATTAGTTGAAGAAATAATCACACACGGCAATGATATATTGAGGGGAATTCCTTTCTGAAGAAGTATAGGTGAATATTTGAGCGAGTGATAGGTGGCAGAAATATGAGTGAAGGTAAACCGGTAAGAACTGCACTTTATGATGAGCATGTTGCTTTAGAAGCAAACATTGTAGATTTTCACGGCTTTGAATTACCAATNTGGTATTCTAATATNACCGAAGAACATCTTGCTTGTCGGTCCGGAGTTGGACTTTTTGATGTATCTCATATGGGCTCTTTTAGATTTTCAGGGGATGGAGTTAANCAGTGGCTTGAAAGCATTGCTACACAGAAAGTTAGTTCGATAAAATCGGGTCGTTGTGCGTATACACATTTCTTAGATCATGATGGTTACTTGATAGATGACATGATTTTTGCAGTGGTTAGTGACAATGAAATTTTAGGAGTTCCCAATGCAAGTATGGTTCCTGTAATGTGGGATTGGTTTCAAAAATTACTTCCTTCAGACGGTAGCATACTGTTAGAAGACCTCTCTCCTCAAACGAGCATTTTAGCATTACAAGGACCAAAATCTAGAGAA
Organism: Methanobacteriota archaeon; assembly: GCA_002706615.1. Taxonomy (GTDB): domain Archaea; phylum Thermoplasmatota; class Poseidoniia; order Poseidoniales; family Poseidoniaceae; genus MGIIa-K1. Next base: position 24,399 of record PALS01000025.1, on the reverse strand, counting down.
TTGTGTGAACAGATTCTTGGAGAAAACAATCACGTAGGTCGTTTTTGCTGGGCTTCGATAAGCGATAACAAATTAGGAATTACAGGCTGGATTCAAGGAACNGGATATACAGGTGAACCNGGGTATGAAATCTTTGTTCCAAACGAGCAAGCTCCGAAATTATGGAGGGCATTAATTTCTGCTGGAGTAACNCCTATTGGACTGGGTGCTAGAGATACTTTGAGATTNGAAAAGGGNTANCTCTTATCAGGTGTTGATTTTGCATCACCAAGCCTAGATGATAACTCANTATTACATCGCGATTCATGGGAAACAAACGTTCCTTTTGGACTNGACACNGAGCATGATTTTATTGGAAAAAGTAGAGTGATTTCTCATGATGCAAATGACTCTAGATGGTGGGGTGTGATTCAGCAAGAAAAAGGTCCTTTACCCAGAGGTGGAAAATTGGTCGAAGATTTATCAGGAAATGTGATTGGAACCCTTACTTCTGGTGCCCCATCTCCAAGTTTGAATCGTACTGGAATTGGAATGGGNTATCTAAGCGGTGTCAGTTCTGGTGACGAAGTAATGATTGTTGCTTCAGAACGTAAAAAGATTAGAGCGATTGTGAAAAATCCTCCATTTGTTTGAACGCCCCATAGGGGCGTTTAATTGATGAGGAACCTATGCGCCCCCTCATTGTATGCGCCGACTAATCGCCATTGGAATTCTTGCCTGTCTGGTATTATCGTATATTCCTGCCATCGCAGAAGATTCCGGCGTTGAAGAGGATNAAGAAAGTCANTTAAAGACTCCTTCACGCCTACTAGATGATTCTGAACTAACCTTAGAACAAGTGGANGCACTAAATAGCGTAGGAATGGGGCGCGGAGCAAATACTAACTGGTCCGCAGCTGGNGGTTCTGGCAATGATGATGAGATTTATGAGATGCAATTAGACTCTCAAGGAAATGTAATAATTTGTGGTACAATTTACCANGTNAGNACCTTTGGAGCAATCCAAGTTGATACNGAAGGAGAAGGAGATATTTTGATCGCTAAATTATCATCTTCAGGTACTTGGGAATGGGCTGTTTCGGCAGGAACTGCGCTGTATTATGATGAATGTCGTGGTGTGACAATCGATTCAAATGATAATGTGTATGGAACTGGCTATTTTCAGGGTACTGTAAATTTTGGTAATTATACGGTTCAAACTACAGGTTTCGATGGCTGGCTCGCTAGAGTAAACAGCACAGGTTCTTGGGATTGGGCTATGAAGTTCGGTGGTTTTGACGTCGATGTAGGTTGGGATTTAGTTGCGGATAATTATGATAATTTGTATGTTACAGGATACTATCAGAATTTCACTGAATTTGATGCTACTCAATTGAGTGCTGAAGCTCAGTCTGAAGATGCAAGATTCTTCATCGCTTACTACAACTTTAGTTCTGCAGTCTGGGATTGGGCTAAGGATTCTGATGGTAATGGAATCTCACTTGGTTTCCAATTAGTCCACGAACCTTCGACAAATGATGCCTATGTTGTTGGGTATAACACTGGCTACGAAGAGTTCAGTTCTAATTTCACTTCTAATCCCGCGTCAACGTGGGCCGGTATTCTGTTAAAATTCAATGACAATGGAGGCATGGAATGGGGTACAAATGTTGGGGGCAATAATTGCCCTATAGGCCAAAACTGTGGGGTTTATTTCAACAATGTCGTTTTACATCCAGATGGTGGAGTTGTAGTAGGAGGTAACTATCTTATCGATTACAAAACACCTCTAGGCAATGGAGCAGGTCGAGGCTCTTGGGATTTGTTGGTAATACATTATGATGCTAATGGGACAATGCAATGGAAATTCGATGCAGGGTCTGCAGATGATGATAGAATTCAATCACTTTCAGTAAATCCAAAGGGTGAAGTACAATTCGGTGGTAATCATTTGGAGTCGCTCCAATTCCCATATTATACCTTGAACAAGAGTAATTCCAATCAAAAATATGATGGTTTCATAGCACAATTAGACCCCGATGGAGACTTCCAATGGGCATTGAGTATTGGTGGTGCTGACAACGATACGGTTGGCGCATTGATTGCAAAGGATGATGGAACAATAATTTCAGGTGGAGATTTCTCAGGAACAGTATACTTTGGAAATACTCCGCATTCTGCTACAGACCAAGATATATTTGTCTGGGTATTCCAACACGACAAAGATGATGATGGAGTTACAGATTATACAGATAATTGTTTGAATACTGCAAATTCTAATCAATCGAATTATGATAATGATGTCAAGGGTGATGCATGTGACACTGATGATGATAATGATGGATTACATGATGCCTTAGACGACTGCCAATATGGATTCATGGATTGGAATCAATCCAATACGAGTTTTGATTATGATCAAGATGGNTGCAATGATATTGAAGAAGATGANGATGACGACGGNGATGGATATAATGACAGTTCAGACAATTGTCCTAANGGTGTCTTAGATTGGGAATCAAATGCNACTTCAGACCTTGATAGCGACGGTTGCCGTGATATCGACGAAGACGATGANGATGACGGCGATACAGTGTTAGATTCTAATGACAATTGNCAATATCTGCCNAATGTAGGTCAAGAAAACTATGATTCAGACCTATTTGGTGATGATTGTGATAGTGATGATGACAACGATGGTTTGGATGATGTTTTCGATAATTGTTCCAAGGGTGCTACCAACTGGACATCAGCTCTTCAAACCGACAAGGATGGTGATGGTTGTGAGGATGAAGGTAGTAACGAGGATTTGGATGATGACAATGATGGCTTATTAGATGAATTNGATTCTTGCCCTAGAGGAGACACTGGATGGACTTCTTCCCCTAGTTTTGATAGAGATGGCGATGGTTGTCGTAANGATAATGAGGATAATGATAATGATAATGACAGCGTCATAAATGANATTGATAATTGTCCTAAGGGTATTACAAATTGGCGTAAGAATTCTACAAATGACAATGATGGTGATGGTTGTCTAGATGANCGNGAGGATAACGATAACGATAACGACGGCTTTGCTAATTCNATCGACATTTGNCCGACACAGGAAGGNGCTGCCACATTNGGAGGCATGCGTGGCTGTCCTGATTTCGATGAAGATGGTTGGGCAGATTCNTCTGATGCATTCGTACAAGATGGNACTCAATGGACAGATGGTGACGGGGATGGTTANGGAGANAATCCTAATGGAAATAGTCCAGATGCATGTCCGTTCTATTTTGGTAATTCTACCGTTGACCGTCTCGGATGTATCGATNATGATGGCGATGGCTATTCNAATCCTGNCNTAATGTGGACCGTTTCACAAGGTGCAGATGCATTNGTCGATGAACCAAGCCAATGGGCTGATTTTGATANTGATGGCTATGGTGATAATTTCGATGGATTAAATGTAGATTACTGTACTGAAGAATCTGGAACTTCATTCGAGGATAGATTTGGTTGTCCCGATTTAGATTCAGATGGCTGGTCGGATGCNGATGCATTTTGGACCGATAGTAAATGGGAGAGCCTCGGTTATGGACCAGATGCATTCCCNATGGATNGTACACAATGGTTTGATACTGATGAAGATGGATTTGGTGATAATTGGGGCAACTCCAGTTGGAACGAAACCCGNAATGAAACTTGGCCAGGTATTTGGGTTGANGGAGCAACAGGNGACATGTGNCCATTNGAACGTAATGAGGGATTATTCATCGATGATTCTAGACCCGGTTGTATAGTTGAAGAAGATGATGGAAATACNGGGCAAACCGAAAAGAAAGANAGCACATCATCTAGTGAAGGCATGAGCACTTTGACTTTGGTTGGAATAATTGCAGGAATCATAGTAATGGTCCTAGTGGTAGTCGTTGTTATGTTGCTAAAAGGTGGCGGTAAAAAGTCGAAACCTAAGAAAAAGATTCCAATTGATTTGACTAATCAAAATCCTGCTGAAGTAATAGATGAGGTTGCTACAGAAGTTACAGAAACCGAGGCTGATACAAATGAAGAGACGGTCGCTAATTGGGATTTATTACCTGCAGGTGATTATTTAGATCCGGATGAAAACGGTACAAACTGGTTCAAAACCAACGAAGGTGAACATTGGTCACAAAACCCCGATGGTTCTTGGACAAAGTGGAATAATTGATTTTTTGAGCAGAATTAGTGGTGTGGTTCACTACTAACATTCATGTCTTACCCGCGCTGCGCAGTAATCAGAGGAGTAGAGATGGTTGACCAACTACCCAACCTTGGAAGAGAAAAAGAGATGCTTGCAGCAATGGGTCTTTCATCGATGGATGACCTTTTCGAGGACATTCCTGAAAATGTGCGAATGAATTCACCATTGCCATTACGACCCCCACAATCTGAAGAAGAGATATTAGCAGACGCGCGCTTACTTTTGGGTTCAAACGTTGCTTTAGGGGACCGAATTAATTTCCTAGGAGCGGGTCTATTTCGAAATTATGTTCCAGCATCGGTTTTCCAATTGGTAACACGTGGCGAATTCCTAACCGCATACACTCCATACCAACCAGAAGTTAGCCAAGGGATGTTGCAGGCTATGTGGGAGTTTCAAACTCTNGTTAGTGANTTNGTTGGATTAGAGGTTGCTAACCTNTCAGTCTATGATGGCTCNACAGCAGCTGCAGAAGCATTGACTTGTGCGGTTAGAGTTCATAATAGAAAGGCTGAACAGTCCAATACCATTTATGTTTCAGAATTANTTCCACCTGCTCGTCTATCAGTAATTGAAAATTATACNCAGGGCGGCGATATAAACATCAAAATGTTGAAGCATCATTCTGATGGAACTTTGGATTTAGATTCTCTCAAAGAAGCATCTGGTTCATGTGGGATTTATGTTGAACAACCTAATCCGTTAGGAATCCTAGATGGTGGTCTTACACGTGTNAAGGAAATTATTGGTGAAAGTACCGCCTTCATAGTAGGTGTCAATCCTACCAGTCTTGGNTTGATTGAACCTCCCGGTGCATATGGTGCTGATATGGTTGTGGGAGAAGGTCAATCAATCGGTTCACCTATTACATTCGGTGGTCCTCTATACGGCTTATTTGCATGTTCAAAGGCGTATCTTCGTCAAATGCCGGGAAGAATAGTTGGACGTTCCATAGATGTAGATGGTAAGGAAGCATATTGTTTGACCCTATCAACTAGGGAGCAGCATATTCGNAGACATCGAGCAACTTCTAATATTTGTACAAATGAAACATTGATCGCTTTGATGGGAGCTATGCATATGGCACTACTAGGTCCTGAAGGGCTTCGTCATCTTGCTACTAGNAATATGTCGGCTTGTCAATTAGCTAAGCAAAAATTGATTGAGATTCCTTCGATTGCATTACCTCATGGTCTAAACTCTCATTACAATGAATTTGTAGTGGAGTTNCCAGGTCCTGCAAGTGAATGTCTTTCCTATCTTGAAGNACAGGGTTTAATCGGTGGTTTTGATTTATCTGAATGGTATTCTTCTAGAAAAAATTGGTTGCTTGTATCTTTTACTGACCAAACAGATGCAGCAGAAATTGAATTACTCGCTGCACATTTAGCGGTATGGTCTAACTCTAAAATCCAGGGGGTGACAGNATGAGTCATCTATTTGGCCATAAAGGCGCAANAGGTACTGGTTATTCCCAGCCTCAACCAGTTTTGTCAGAAGAAAAGTTGACAATTCCGGCCTCNTTAATTCGTCGTAATCCGCCTCGATGGGCGCGTATATCAGAGCCCGAGATGGTTCGTCACTACACATGGCTTTCNAAGAGAAACTTNGGGATTGATACCGGTTTTTATCCNCTAGGTTCTTGCACTATGAAACATAACCCTCGAGTGAATGAAGTAATTGCGCAATTACCAGGAATAGCAGATTTACATCCGCTTCAACCAGAGCATCAAATCCAAGGATTGTTAGCAATTTTCCATGAGATGCAGGAGATGTTAGGAATTTGTGCAGGGATGGATGATGTCACATTGCAACCAGTTGCTGGTGCCCAAGGAGAATTTACTGCGATAAGATGTATTCAGGAATACTTCCGTTCAAGAGGAGAATTGCAAAGAACCAAAGTGATAGTTCCTGATTCTGCCCACGGGACAAATCCAGCATCAGCTTCGATGGCAGGATTTGAGATTATTGAGATTCCTTCACAAGAAGATGGAAGAATGGATCTCGATGCATTAAGGGCTGTAGTCGGTGACGATACTGCTGCAATGATGATTACAAATCCTAGTACTCTTGGAGTCTTTGAACCAGAAATTGCAGAGGCTGCTGAAATAGTTCATTCNGCAGGTGGACAAATGTACTATGATGGTGCTAATTTTAATGCAATCTTAGGGCGAACTTCTCCGGGATTGATGGGCTTTGACGCGGTACATTACAATCTGCACAAGACTTTCAGTCAGCCACATGGTGGTGGAGGTCCAGGTTCTGGACCAATAGGGGTAAAGAGGCATCTTGCTGAATTCTTGCCCGGCCCAGTTGTGAAGAGAAGACCAATACTTGAGTCTGATAAAATCTCTAATGCAAATGGTGAATGGTGGTTCCACTGGTATGAACCAGTGAAAAGTATTGGTAAAGTTCAGCAATGGCATGGAAACGCTGGTGCTGTTGTTCGTTCATGGGCCTTTTATCGNCGCTATGGTAGAGATTTGAAATTAATGTCTGAACATGCTGTATTGAATGCNAATTACCTGCGTCATAAGATACATGAGGAAGCTAAAAATTTGGGAGTAGACCATTTGTTTGGCGATGGTGTAGAAGCCGATGTTGTCAAGCACGAATTCACATTATCATTAGCAGCACTAAAGGAATCAACAGGNCTTGGNGCCATGGATGTCGCAAAGGGCTTGCTGGACAGAGGATATATGTCGCCAACAGTATATTTCCCTCTAGTTGTACCTGAGTGTATGATGATAGAGCCAACCGAAACAGAATCCAAGGAAGTTTTAGATGAGTTTGCTAAGCATTTTGTCGAAGTATTCCTTGAAGATGTAGAAACTCTACAAGATGCACCGGTAACGACTCCNGTTCGNCGAGTTGACGAAGTTTATGCAGCAAGAAATCTAACATTATCGCATCCATTTGATGATGAGTAATTTGGATATTATTCTCGCACATGTTTCAATAACATGCACCGGTAGGATTGGATATGGAGTGGCATGAAGTAGGAGCGGTTCAGGCTGGTCCAAAGATGCTTTTTCCAATGGCATGGTCATTGCTTCCATTGTTTGGTGGCTCGATTTTACTATTTACTAAAGGTGGATTGCTTCCNATNATATTTCTAGCATCAGGGGTAATGCTCTCTTTCTTTGCTGTATTNTTAGGAACTCAGATAGTCCCTGGNAAGATCGATATGTTTGTTTTACTTGTTTCACCATTTGTCTCTTTCATAATGTTCTTTCGTCCACCAGATATTGTGGTTCTAATTATGGCCTTAGCCACTTGGATTTTAAATTATAAAACAGCATCTTTACTTTCACGAACTTCNGCAACTCGCTGGCGTTGTGAATGGGATCCACGAGTACCTCTCCCCGAAGTTCCAGGTGCTGTATACTTTCACCGCCGTTGGGCTGCAAGACCATTGATGCGTATCAAATCCAATATCGTAAGAGGAGTACGTATTGATGATAGNGTNATGTTAGAATCATTTGAGCCATTCACTTTCGATGATAGTGAGCAGTGAGTCTTAGAAATCTTGGTAGTGTGTTGGAATCCAGTTCCAATTATGAAAGAATATCCATTAGATGTTAGAGGAATAATTCTACATGTTTATGATAATAATAGAGAATATAGATGGGTTGCACCTCTCGAATTCAAATCAAAAATCGAATATGATAATTTGGAACTAAGTTTTCGCCAAAAGAAAAAAATCGCTGATTTGATTTCAGTNGATGGTGCATCTAGNGGTCCTGTAATTCCAAGAGCGATTTGTACTGCAGCACGTCAAGGAAGAATTGCTTTAGCATCAACGCTCTGTAATTTNTATCTTAGCGAACATGTGATAATGCCTGAATTGCTAGCCAGAGCAAGATTGCTTATCAGTGATGAAAAGAGAAGAGTAAGGTCTCTTCTAAATGTAAANCGAGAGTGGCCCAAAGGGGTTTGGAATCTTCAAGATGTACCAGCNTGGATAATTCCTGCTTTCATAATTCGGTATCGGCAATTAGTCAGTAGTGAGGCGTTCAAATTGATCTCNGGGGGNCATTTATTGGCAGTAGGAGAATGGGTTTGGNCGGTTCCAAAAAACTCGAATATGGCGAANATAACTCAGTCACTCAAGCAATAAAAAGCCGATAAATCTTGAAAATTAATCTTTGCTTCGGCGCGACATCTTGATGAACCACCGTCTATGGCCCTTCACCATGGACGTAACTATCCTCCTCGGTTCTAAATCTGATATGCCTGTCGCTGAGAAATGTACTAAGATACTCGAAGAATTTGGAGTATCCTATCAATTACGGGTTGCTAGTGCGCATCGCTCACCTGCTATGGTAGAGCAAATTGTGCATGATGCCGAAGCTGATGGTTGTACTGTATTCATCGCTATGGCTGGTCTTGCTGCTGCTCTTCCTGGAGCAGTTGCTGCTCTTACTACCAAGCCNGTTATCGGGGTTCCATGCGGAGGCAGGGTTCCTTTCGATAGTTTACTNTCAATAGCACAATTACCACCAGGAGTACCTGCTGCTACCGTTGGAGTAGACCGCGGTGATAATGCCGGCTATCTAGCAACTCAGATTCTAGCCCTATCCAACGATGGATATGCTGCTGCCTTGAAGCAAAACAAGCTCGACCAAATCGAGCGTGTTAAGCAAATGGATAACGAGGTAGGCAGGAGTGTTGAGTGATGTTTGATGCGACATCATTCATACAAGAAAGTGCAGAAAAAATGACCGCAGAAATTGATGATATCGCTATCATCGCATGTAGCGGAGGTGTTGACTCAACCGTCGCTGCTGTAATCGCTAATCAGGCGATTGGTGACAAGTTACATTGTGTGTATGTNGATACTGGGCTTATGCGTAAAAATGAGACTGAAGAAATACAAGAAATGTTAGCCCACCACGGTCTTAACCTTACTACAGTATTTGCTGCTGAAAGGTACTTTGAGGCATTGAAGGATGTTAGTGAACCGGAAGCCAAGAGGAAAATAATTGGTGAATTATTTATTCGTATTTTTGAAGAGGAACAAGTAAAGGTTGGAGCCAAATATTTGGTCCAAGGAACAATTGCTCCAGATTGGATTGAATCTGGTGGTGGTGTGCGTGATACCATAAAGTCGCATCATAATGTCGGCGGTCTACCTGAAGATATGACTTTGGAAGTNGTAGANCCNCTNCGTGATTTGTACAAGGATGAGGTTCGAGACTTGGCNCGTAAATTGGAAATTAGAGTTGCAGAGCGTCAACCATTCCCTGGACCNGGTCTTGCTGTACGTTGCCTTGGGAATTTGACACCTGAAAGAGTTGAAGTTGTCAGAGANGCNTGNGCTATTGTCGAAGAAGAATTTGAAGCAGCAGCTGAAGCAGGAAAGATGGAGATACCGTGGCAATATTTCGCCGCTTTACTACCGGTCCGCTCGGTTGGTGTTCATGGCGATGTGCGTGCTTATGGTGAAACCATTGTGGTTCGTGCAGTACAATCGATGGATGGGATGTCGGCAAGATATTCTGAAATCCCTCATGANATTCTGGCAAAGATATCTACAAGGATCACAAATACGGTCAAAGGTGCGGTTAACCGAGTGGTGTATGACATCACCCACAAGCCACCTGGCACGATTGAGTGGGAATGATTTACTTCTCTATTGCTCAATCTTATTGTAAGAACTCTCAAGTAATCTGATCCAATCAATCGTTTTGTCTATGGTTTGACTATCCTCGAGTTGTAGTTTCAATACTAAGTGCTTGTTATGTATTTTATCGAAATATCCAATTTTTAGTATCCTCTCTTTACCATAACTAGAATGCGTCATATACTGTTTCATAGTTGAAGCATAATAGTAGATTGCATATGCTATAAGTGCTAAGAACATGGCAGCGATATTAAAAATAAAGAATGACAACAAACCGTCATCGCTTAACACCAGCGAGATAATACTGGCACCGACAAATAATACTGAGAATAATAATACAATTATAGAGGCAAAATGATGGAATCTTCTTATTTTCTTTGAACTATTGCTGAAATGTGAGAAATGAAATTCAGATCCTGATATATCTGATAGAGATATTGATTTAAACCAGAAATCATGCATTATTTTATGTGATATTTCAAAAATACCAGATTGTTTACGTTGCAAGGGTAGTTTGGGGTTTTGGCTGATTGGGTTTGTGAGTTGAGTTACAGAATCTTCGGTCGAATCAATCAATAAGATTCGTTCAGAAGTTAGGATTCCACGTACGCCAAAATGGTCATTTTTTTCCATGCTGGTAAAACCATCTTTTGCTTGATCACTTGGAGCCATAACCTCTACTTTCCTAATTTGTAAGGGCCATTTGTGAGTTACTTCTTCCCCTTCAAGATACATTTTAGAAATGATTTGTTCAGCATTATGAGCCATATCACCAGAATTGAATTTACTTCTAGCTGTACTTTCTACATCATTATGCATATTTAGCAAATTTTGCTTCATTTTTTTCTCGCCAGGTTCTTGGATACTATCGAATACTGATCTGGAAAATACACTTTGATAAAATGGATTGCCAAGAAACTTCTTTGCAGCCGATGTATGTGTACGAGTAGTTGTTAGTCCTGATAATTGGACATAACCTTCATTTGCAGTTTGATTAGTCGAAACTTCATTTTCAGTCGTAGTTTGTTGGACTGGGACAAATTGGATATTACCTTGTGAATCTCCAGGTATAGCACTTGGCTTAATCGCAGGAGGTGCGAATTGTGTCGCACCACTAGCTAATGCTTGTTTTTGTTTTTCTGTCGCAACCCAAGAACCGTTTTCAAATTTCCAAAACCCGTCATCACTAACACCGGACATAGTACTGGAGTTACCCTTTACTTTATCAATAGATATGGATGACAAAATGGCGCCGATTGAGGGGTTCGAACCCTCGACCTTGGGATTAACAGTCCCACGCTCCACCAGCTAAGCTAAATCGGCAACTTCGCCGAATGCCCTCCCCTATATGACGACTTTCATTCATTTGACAGATTTTCATAACGAATCGTCTTGATTAAGCGTGGCAGAGGATTTTTGTCAGCCTCATCACTTATTGTAACTGAATCATGGATATAGTAGGGGTCGCCAATATTATTGTGGTGAATAATAGCCCAGATATCGCCNTGTTTGACATAATCGCCAACCCTTGCAATCAATTCGATTCCAACACCATGTTCAANCTCGGTNTTCTCTCCAGTACGACCTACACCCATTTCACAAAGNGCTTTACCGATTCGCATTGCATCAATATCGGTNATNAATCCAGTCTGNTTTGCACTAACCCTTAGTTCATGTTCTGCTTTTTTCAGTACAGACCACGGTTCAGTGATTAGCAAATCAGCAACCATTTCGTCAACCCCTTGACGCACACACATGTCTCTGAATTCTCCTAATGCCGAGCCGTCTTTTATGTGTGGTCTGATGTCATAACCGAGAGCATCAGCCTGCATGTAGACCAATTCCATAGTATCCCATGGGCCATTTCCTCTTAGGCAATCTATGCATTCAGCGATCTCATGTCCATTGCCTATCATCTTTCCAATCGGGTGGTCCATTCTAGTAATTTGAGCGGTAACATCAATCTCTAAATCAGCCGCAGTCCTAACCATCGATTTGGCTAATTCAATCGCTTCTTCCTCGGTTTTCATGAAAGCAGCACTTCCGCATTTCACATCAAGAACTAATTTTTCTAGTCCTTCAGCGGCTTTTTTAGAAATTATCGATGCGGTGATTAGACCGATTTGACTAACGGTTGCAGTGATGTCTCTTGCTGCATAAAATACTGAATCAGCAGGTGCGATATCTTCGTTTTGTGAGGAAATAAAGCAATTATTTTCTTCCATTTCTTCAATGGATAAACTTGTATTGAAACCAGGGATTGATTCCAATTTGTCTATTGTTCCACCTGTGTGTTCCAATCCTCTACCGGCGACCATCGGCACCACTGCGCCTGCTGCTCTCAATGCAGGTGCTAGGATAATGCTCATTTTATCACCAACCCCTCCTGTTGAATGCTTGTCAACTCGGCCTGGTTTTGGTTCGAAGGAAGCACCTGAAAACATCATAGCTTCAGTCAGTAGTGAAATTTCATTTCTTGTCAGGCCATGAATATTGCATGCCATCATGAATGCTCCAATTTGCTCAGGTGGTGCACTTGAAGCGAGATTACAGATTAGTTGAAAATCATACTTATTCAATTCATTTCCATCACGCTTCTTTGCGAGAATCTCGAAAATGGAATTTGGCCTAATCATTTTGACACCTAGTCTGCAAGGCCAATCTCTACCAATCTTTGGTGAAGGTATTCTCCCGCAGTAATCGATTGATACAATGCTTTTCCACCGGTTAATTCGACGAATTCTGGTAGAGGTGTAAGGTCGATTTCATTGCTTGGATGAACAAACATTGGCATGGAGTAACGGTCACTTACAGCATCTGGAGGATTGACAACACGATGTGTAGTTGATTTGAAAAATCCATTTGTCAAGTTCTGTAACATATCTCCACTATCAACGATAATATGTTCATGATTACCTTCAACTTCAATCCATGTACCATCATGGTCCATAACTTGTAAACCATCTGCAGTTGCACCGATTAGAAGTGTGATCAAATTAATATCCTCATGCTGGGAACTTCTTACCGCCCCATCAGGTGCGTTTTCTCCTAATGGTGGATAATGGATTACCCTTAGAATCGTATTACCATCCTGCGCCATATTAGGTAACCAATCTGCATCCTTGTGCAGGTATAGGGATGCTGCTGAGAGCAACTCACTACTCATCTGTTCCATGGCATTGTATAGTCCGTCAATGGAATTTTCAAAACCCTCGATCTCCTTAGGCCATACATTTGATAGGAATTCGTTTTTCAATGGATGGTCATCGGATAGTGTCCGTCCTGTTTGCCAGAACTCTTTGAGGTCTGGTGCTGGGTTATCCTTAGCATGCTCTACACCAAATGGAGTGAAACCGCGTTGGCGATGAATCTCNCTCATTTCNTAGTTATTTTTTGTATCATCATCTANGTGGAAAAATTGTTCAGATACCTGGTAAGATTTGTTTATTTCTTCAACATCAAGNCCATGNCCTGTAAGGGCAAAGAATCCAATATCCTGAAGGGCATCTCCCATCTTCTTTACAAAACTCTCTCTTCTTTCTCCGCCTGCTCTCCAGTCGGATAAGTCGCAGACTTCGAGAACTCTAGTCATTTCAATCACGTAACTTTGCAATCAATCTTAGCATCTCGACATAAAGCCAGATCAATGTGATCACTAATCCAAATGCTCCATACCATTCCATGTTCTTTGAGGCGCCAAATTTAACTCCATTTTCAATAACTCCGAAATCAATTATCAAGAACATCGAAGCCAAGCCAGTGGCTAAGAGACTGAATCCTATTCCAATCATCCCACTTTCATGGATAAAAGGAATTGAAGTTCCAAACANGAACATAATGAAGTTGAGCAAGTATACTAGCATCAATGCNCCAGTCATAGATACTATGACAAGTGTGAATTTCTCAGTAGGCTGAATTATTCTAAATCTGTAAAGGGTTAACATGGTGAAGAATACACCCATTGTAGCAATCAGTGCCTGTGCCACAACACCAGGTGTGCCACCGAAATACATATTTTCTACAACATATGACATCGAACCTACAAATAATCCTTGTAAAATCGCATACATACTCATCAAAACTTGAGGCTGAGCCGGTCTTGTGAAGAATATGATTAGAAGGGTCACAATTCCTCCTAATGAACCACCAATTAGCATTATGAAAGAGGTTGCTGGATTGGTAGTACTGATGCTAAAAGCGACCATTGCTGTGATTACTACTAATCCAATTAGTGTCATTGTTTTACTAATCGTTCCTTCTAAAGTCATTTTTTCTGATGCCATTCCACCTTGGAAATATTGTGGGTTTAGGGCCGGGTTGCCGCTACGAAAAGCCATGTCAATCGCTTAGCGCTTGTAGCGCTCCCTTGTCAACCTTATGCGGAATTGTCTTCCATTTGTTGCTGATACCACTCTGCAAGTTGTTGTTCAGTCCATCCTGAATCAAGATAGCTCTTGACTTGCTGTTCATCCCAACCAGGGAATTTACTCATGTCAATTCCGCTTTCTGTAGTCATATTGGGGTTGGTTCCATCCAAAATTGGAATGTCAAAGTTTTTCACTTCTGACAATTCCTCAAATATGCCATCTCCTTCACCCTCAGGCTTTGCTCTCATCACTAGTATTACGCCAGCACCTATCAGCACAAGGATACCACCCACTACAAGCCAAAGCATGAAATTCAATCCTTTGCTTGATTCTTCTTCACCAGCCTGATTAGAGGTCTGGTCCTTATTTTGTTGGCTCGAGCAACCTTGGGTATCGGTGGCTAGGCCAGTTCCAGTATCAGGGCATTCGTCTAATGAATCGATTATTCCATCTCCATCGCTATCTAGTTCCACGGCAGTTTGTTGGCTCGAACAACCTTGAACATCGGTGGCTAGGCCTGTTTCAGTATCAGGGCATTGGTCCAATGAATCGATTACACCATCTCCGTCACTATCTAATTCAACAAAAGTATTGTTGGTTTGATTGTTTTCTGAAGAGCAGCCAAATTGAATTTCCAGATTTGCACCAATGAATTGCTCTGAATCATTAGTACCATCGCCATCAGAATCTGCTAATTGTATAGCCAAACTTGCACTAACATCTGCTAAACTAGCCCACAGTATTTCATCAGAATCATACAGGCAATCTCCATCTGTGTCCATCGAGAGTGGATTTGAGCCATATGAGTACTCGACTAGATTACCTAAGCCATCTCCATCATTATCAGCAAGACCTTCATTTTCCATGAGATTGTTAGAGTATCTGCTTCGGTTTAGACCGTTTTCGATCTCCCATTTGTCAGGCATTCCATCACCATCAGAATCTGTAGTGTCATCCAATCTATTCCAGTCGTCCCACCAAGACACAGAATAGATTGCAGTAATCTCTTGTGAATGTAATATTAGACCCATTTCCCGGTTGCGTAAAATCGAATTATCGTTCCAGTTAATCGAGGAGATTAGAACGGTTTGATTATCGATGATAACTCCTTTATTGTGCAGTTTATTCACGGTTTCATTTTCACTCATCAATATGGCTTCAACGTCATGGCCTTCATCCCAACCCCAGTCTTCATTGAGCTTATTTACCGCTTCTTGAATTTCTGAATTTTCATCAGCATAGTGTTGATTGATAATCAATCGTATTGCTATACCACGCTCTGCAGCCGAATGTAGTGCATCGATTAGAGGGTTGGTTTGCCATCCCCAATACCAATTCATTTCCATTCCTTGTAATGACAATAGTATACTCTCATTAGCTGAATTGATTAGTTCAGTCAGCCCTTCTATGCAATCATCAGGACATGTGATCAATTCCCCATCTACCGGACCGTTGACCACTTCAGCACTCGATTGTAAAACCATTGAGCGAGGGGCGGTATATGACCCGGATGGAGGTTGAGAGATAGATGGTCTACTGATGTGTACACTACTGATATCTTCATCGAACTCTAGACGTTCTAGAATGATGTTTGCTAGGTCGGTACTATCGACAATGACTCCCCAATCACGATTACCTGAATCATCGCTTGGCATTGTAGATTCTTTCCAGTTTCCTGAACCGATCCAAACGCTACTTCCATCACGAACCGCTACTTTGGAATGGAGATATTCGTAAGAAGAAGTGCTAGTATATTCGAATTGTAATACATCGATTCCCGCTTGAGACATTTCCCACATCATTCCACGGATTTGATATTCTTCATTTTGAGCCCACCAATAAACAGGTTCCTGTATGACAACAGTGACCTCAACGCCACGCTCTTGAGCAGCCATCAGATAGAATACTAGAACTGGATGATGAATCTGATAGACATGCAAATGAATACTATTCTGTGCCCCCTCAATCCATTCAACAACCTCTGCTAAACCAGCATCTGGACCGATCAATGGAGTGACATTTGTGTAGTCGCTAAAGGTATTGGTTCCACAAAAATGACTCGCACCTGCCATCGACCATCTAACCTGCCAATCTGCGGCAGAATCCGTATCTGGCATATTTCCACAACCATCTCCTCGTAGGTAGACGATTCTCTCGATGTCGGTCACTGGCTCGGAAATTGAAACTCCATTCCAACCACCAGCATCAGTGGGTCCGTTACCATAGACAAATGAATCTGCAATCTGGCCCATAGGTGATATCAATTGTATTGTTGAGCCCGAGTCAGAAAGCCATACTGGGTAGTCCATGACATCGGTTGCCTCTAGAATTGTTGTATCGCCAAATCCTTTGACTGCTGATGAGTCTGGACTGATGATTACAGATTCTCCTGCAGGAATAACGCCGCTTGTAAATGTCCCATTGAAGTAATAGTCACCGGTTGAAACCTTAGCAACTTTCCAGCCACTAAGGTATGCTGGCTTTACGCCAATGTTACTAATTTCAAAGAATTCATCATTTGTCGAATTGCTCTTTTCCTCATACATGAACCGGCTGAAAATGAGGTCTTCAGGACCTGCTACATCGCTGTTATCAGGTTCTGGTTGGCCAGGGGTTGGCCAAGCGGTAAGTTGTCCATCAGAATCTAGAGTTTGGCAATCAGCAGTAATCGACCAAGATATTTCATCGACAACAACTCCATCAGGGTCTTGGACCTGCATGCTGCCACCATATCCACTAACGAACCACATTGGCAAAGTTACTACAAATCTTTCATCTGGTGCAATTACTGTTGAAGTATNGTTCCANATTCTATCNNTTCTAGCATGGAATAAGTCACCNTCGTCAGAGACCAATCTCCACCCAGCTAAATCNATCATTGAACTACCATTATTCAGTAACTCGACCCAATCATGTTCAGGTGTTATAGATGAATCAGCACAATGTGCNAGNATTTCTGTTATCTCAATGTCATGTGCGCCAGTATAGGGTGATACATTCGGGTTTGCTTGCCCTGGAGTAGGCCAAGGTGCTTGACTCCATTCGCCCTGCCATTGCCACAAACTTTCACCTTCAGTGCTTGAATTCCAAGATACAGAAGAAATCAACTGATTGGACCCATCACGTAATTCGATTGTATCAGGAGCGGTATTTAGCATGTAAAAACTGCTACCGTTAACGGCAACTACAGTTATTTCACCTGGAAGTAGAGTCATGTTATCCTTTTGAACCAAATTTTGGATATTAAAATTCAGATTTCTAGAACCTGCTTTGAAGTGCCAATTGGTTAAGTCAATCATTGTACTTCCATTATTCATAATTTCAATCCATTCGCCATCGGGATAGTTAGAAGAATCATTTCCTACAGAATTTGGCATAATCTCGTTGAAGATTACATCTCCTAGCAGTAGAGTATTGTTAGGCTCTGGTTGCCCCGGAGTTGGCCATGCTGCAGGTTCCCACGCATCCATTGGATTTGCAGGTTCTACCAATGAAACATTTTGTGTTTGATTAGTATTCCACCATGCAGTAGAGACCACTAATCCAGAAGCATCTACCAACATCAAATGATTGTAGTAATCCCACAATTCTGTGCCTTGATAAAATTGAACCAATCTTCTACCATCTGCATCAATGGTAGTATCAGGCTGACTAGTATTCATCTGTAGTGCTAACATGTTTAATTGGGTCATATTACCCATTCCATCTCTCAAGAACCATCCGGCTAGATCTAATGCTCCACTACCAGTATTGTGTAATTCTACCCATTCACCATCGGGAAGAGGCGCTCCATCCATCGATGAAAACGGCATCACTTCACTAATTCGAATTGGAGAAGAACCCATGATTATCGAATCTAGNGGAGGTGGATTGAATTGTTCAGGAGTAGGGTATGGTGCTGGACCCCAATAAGAACCGGGTTTATCGACTAAAGAAAATCCTGATTGAGTATCAGTCCAGGTTACACTTTGAGCAAGTGAACCATTTGGCCAGTATAGCCTAATCGTTTCACCTCCATTATTTAGAACACCAGAACTATAGGAACTGTTTACTGTCAAAATCCTAATTTCATTAGGAGTAATAGTAGGTGTAGGATTGATTAAATGAGATTCATTAAATGCGATTATATTTCCAGCATTATCTACAATTGTCCACCCTGTAAGATTGATGTCAACACTACCGGTATTCACGACCTCTATCCATTCACCACCCGGCCAAGAAGCATTGTCGGCACTAGGCCATGGATTTGCCATCACTTCTGATATTATCAAATCTGAATAAACATAAACAGGCCCTGTAGAGGCGNTATTCACAGTTCCTGGAGTTGGAGAATTAGTGTTAACCCAGTCTGCTGTTTGGCTAGATGGGTCTTCTTCTAAACTAGTTCCTGACGAAGTTGAATTCCAAGATGCTTGGTCGACTACTGCGCCAAATGAATCAATGAGGTTAATGCGGTCAAAACTATTTGTCAGATAAAATGCTGAGGTTGGAGTTCCATTNCGCGCTATTACCATGTAATCTCCTGGCTGAATAGTCCATGTGGAAGAGTTACCTGCTTCATAACCAACTATACTTGTAGAATCAAATGCCAGTGTTTTACTTGCTTTGTTTTCCAATTCCCANCCCAGAACATTTACTGCACTAGTTCCACTATTGTAGATCTCCATCCATTCGCCATTAGGCCAAGTATCATCATCAGCTCCATTTGGATTAGGCATTGCCTCATTCAAACAAACACTGCCACTGCAAGCCATTGCTCTGCCAGCAGTAGTACCTTCGGTATTATCCAAAAACAATGATAATGATGACATTAGTAGCAGTGCTGTCAAGGTAAAGGCCCTAAATCGCATATCTCCACCGTATCTATCGACACAGTTTAGGGTATTCATGGTTTCTTAGACATGGAACAATTGTATTGTTTCAATAACAGCAACATTCTTGCCGTCTGCAAATATTACTTGGACAGAATTGGCAAGAATGCGTTTGCAGCCTTTTCACATGCATTAGCAACATCATCCATTCTCTGAAGAACTCTGTACATGTGCATAGCAGCCAATGCATCATCGTCTCCAGAAGTGAAGACGTAGGCGGCAGCCTTAGCTTCAATTTCATCGGCTGCATGCTCCTTGAGATTCACTTCCTTGATAAGTTCTGCAACCTTATTCTTTGCAACCTTGGTTTCTCCACCAAGTGATAAATCACGCATTGCTTCGACAGTGTCTTCGTAGACTGCGACAGTTTCAGCAACTGCATCTCCCATCTCAATCAACATCTTCCTCGCTTTCTTGTCGGTGTATAATTCTCTGAAACTCAATTGTTCAGCGACATTTTGTGCGTAGTCTGCGATTCTATCTTGTCGGGTCAGCATGTGTAGGAATTCATCCATCGAAACGATTAGTCTAAATTCAGAACCTGCTATTTTCTTACGAAGAGCAGCCTTGACATTGTCAGCGTTAAGTTCAGCATCGATTGTTGCTTGAATCTCTTCACTTGCATCTTCACCATTAGCGGTCTTGTTGACAGCTTCTAGCATGTGTCCGACAGTGCTTTCGACAGCCTCTGCGTGTGTATGGAATAACTCGAACGGAGTTTGTGCCTTAGGTGGATTGATCTCAATCTTGACATCTCCACTGCCAGCGTCAGAGAGTGCATCTTCAACATACACCTCTCCATCACGGGTTCTCCACAAAACATATCCTACTGATAAGAAAGCAATCGGAAGCAAGATTATCATTTTCAGATTGTCTCCACCAGATAAGACATAGATTGTTGCGGCCCCGAAAGCTGCAACTGGTACACTCGCAATCCAAGAGGCGGCGATCTTACCGAATACACGGAAATCTACAGCCTTGGCACCACCTGCTAATCCAACTCCAACAACGGCTCCAACCAATGTGTGTGTGGTTGAAACAGGTACTGCCAAGAACGGCATTGAGAAAATCATAATCGTTGTTGCTGCACCAAATTCTGCTGCGAATCCTCTTGTTGGTGTGATTTCGGTAATTTTCTTTCCGATTGTCTCCATAACTCTCCATCCCCAAGTCAATACACCAACTGCAATTCCTGCTGAACCTAGTAATACTAGCCACAATGGAATCGGAGCCTTCTCCATTAACATTCCAGTGTCATTAGATAGAACCTGCCAAACTGCAGCCATTGGTCCAATCGCATTTGATCTGTCGTTGGCACCGTGTGCGAATGCAACGTAGGCGGCAGTTATGATTTGTAGCCAAACGAAAATGCGCTCTACACCCGTAAAGCCCTTACTTTCTTGAGTAATGTCTATCTTCCTCAGAACTAAGTAAAGGCAGAATGATGCAATAGCACCAATTACTGCAGCCAAAATGAGTGAATTTACAGGGAACCATGCGGTATCCAAGAATGGGTTCCAACTACCTGCTATGCCATCGTCTCCTGGCTTGTAAGGCAGCCAGTCTCCTTTATCGGCTATCCACCCATTAGATTGAGCTTTTGCGAAGAACCCCTTGAGGGCTTTGAATTGCAGAGCAAGACCAAGGACAAAGAATGTTGGGAACGCTAAAATTGGTGCAAGCCACATCGAACGTTTTTCAGGATTGTCTGAATCCAAAATTGCTTTCTTAATTATCCAATAAGAGAGGAATGCCACAATGGCCCCCATTAAAGGACTTGCAACCCAACTCATTACCACTTTCTGAACAACTTCCCAGTTGATGTAAGAGTTTTCGTGATCGATCTCAAGAACGAGACCTACCCCGATTATTCCTCCAATGATGGAGTGAGTTGTAGAAACCGGAAGGCCGAATCTTGTAGCAATTGTTAGCCATACTGCTGCAGCCATCATTGCAGCGATAAATCCGAATGCAATATCTTGCGAGATATCAGCAGTTACTGTTTTGAAATCTACTTCTAAAATCCCTTTCCTAACAGTGTCAGTTACTGCATCACCAGCGAAGAATGCACCAGCGAATTCGAAAATAGCAGCGATAATTACCGCTTGCTTGAGGGTTAATGCTTTGGAACCCACTGAAGTTCCCATAGCATTCGCAACATCATTTGCACCAATATTCCATGCCATGTAAGCACAAACCATCAACGCTAAGCCAATAACAACCATTGTTACAGGTTCCATATATATCTCTCATAGAAATCAGTATATCACCTAACGCCAATGTAATCTATATAGATGTAAATAGTCGGGGATTTGAGACCCATGCCGTATGGACCTGGAGATGTAGATGTTCGAAAAGTGCAACTGACTGGTGGAACAACCTATACTCTCAGTTTGCCGAAACCTTGGGTAGACCAGATGCAACTAAAACCTCGCGATGGGATTAGAGTTGACTGGCGACCAAGTGGTGCTCTAAGGCTAACTCCTTTGGCACTGCTACAAAATAATGAGAAGATTGTCTCGATTAATGTTGGACAGATACCACGCGAATCTCTTCATGATCACCTCATGGGAGCGTACCTTGCAGGTGTTGACGTAATTCGAATCACATATTCTAAAGATAATGACAGACTTTTGCAAAAGCAAATTAGGCGATTTTTGAAGAATACTCGTGGCTTTGAAATGATGAATGAATCTGAGGGGCGAATTGATCTAATTTGTTTGATTAGTACTGCTGAGATGCCACTTATTGCCAGTATTAATCGAATGTATTCACTGTTAACTTCAGTTACTCGCGATATCATTTCCATTAGCGAGGGCGCTGAAAAGGAGTTACTTGAAGATGTAGATGAGAGAGAAGCAGAAGTTGATGCACTTCTTTACCTCGTCGAGAGACAAGTCAGTGTTGCCCTTGATTCTCATTTAGTTGCATCAGCGTTAAAATTGGCTAGAAACCAAGCAGTAGAGCATTCTAATCTGGCTACTTCACTTGAAAGAATGATGGACCACGCAACTCATATGGCGCATCTTGTTCAGGAATCTAATTTCAATTTGAACGGTGAAACGGCACCTATGCTACAGATTTCGGCTTGGCAAAAAGCGATTAAAAATTTGATGATAAATATACGAACAAGGAATTCCTTTGAGATTGAAGAATCGAGGCAAGAACTCAAACAAGCTCAAATTGAAATTGTACAATATGAAGATGATTTGATAGAAGGAAGGAAGATGAAAAAGGACGATATTTTGTTATTCAGGCTGTCAGAATCAGTTCGCCGATTGTGCGCTTATGCTAGAGATTTTGGAGAGATTTTGCTTAATCTGAAATTGCATGATGAGATGAGATCTAGAATAAAGTGAATTGTAGAAAGTTCATTCGCTTCTTTTGGTTGTAAGAATTGCCTCTAGCGGTATATTCTACCCTTTCGAAGCACTTGGCTAATCACAAGAATCCGAAGGCATCGAACTTTTGTGCNAACGTGTAAATCATAATAGGAACTAGGATTATNCCCATTCCGTGTGACCTACGAATACCAATTCGCGGGGGCATTAGACCCATGATTGTACCAATGATAAGAACACCAATTCCAACCCATCCAGTGGTTAACCATACCAATGCGGCAACGAAAATAATCACGCCAAGTACCATCGATTGCAGAGGAATTGCTTCGTGTAGTTTTAGCACACCTTTTCCGACATATCTCATAATCGGCATAGCGATTAGACCTGCAGCAATAGTAATTGCAAGAAGCCTGATGAAATCTGCAGTTGGATCAAGTCCNANCCATGTGTCAATAGGATACATTTGCTTTAGAGCAAGAGTNGCACCACTTCTTGAACGACCGATGATGTAGAGGAAACCTAGTACCATTACTGTGACCGCAGTATTGGTTGCTGAAAGTAAGGCAATAACTTCCAAGTCTTGCTTNTGGTGNGGACTTTCTCCCTCTCCCGCTGCTTCTGCTCGAGCCATTGCCAAGAGNTCAGCATCACTCATNTGNGAGAGTTTNCGTGTTTCCCAATCTAGTCCAATACCCTCTTCGCCCTTGATTTTAGCAGCAACATTTCNTCCACCCATNACCAGNACNGTTGCTTGAGATGCAGTCATCCCTGGTAATACTCCCATGGCAGCACCTGCACANGAAGAAAGGAAACATGGTACCATCAAAGGACCCGCAGGTGGTAATTCCCATTCCTCTTTTTGAGGAGGAAGTTCCGTAGTAGTCGCATAGATGTCTAGTAGATTAGCAATCCCGAAAAGTCCGGCTAGAGATGGAAGAAGTAGGGATGCATCGGGAACTCCAATCGGCGATTTTGCTGGAAGGTTGAATACTCCCCATCCATACAGACCAGATAGCAAAAAGAAGGCAGTAGCTGCTATGAATCCAGCAAATCGNGAATCNCTTCCAAGNTTTCCAAAACTAATTTTTTGCATCCAAATCGGGAAATCAAGTCGCGTGGTTTCAGTAGCNAGTAAAAGAGCNGAGATGATTAGTAANACAAATGGCAAAACATCTCTTAATGTGTCATATAATCCAAGTTCAGGACCAAATGCAATCCTTGCNGCGATNATTAATGGTAATGATAAAAATAGACCCAGTTGACTCCCTCTTGCTGAATAAGCGACTCCTTTTGGAGCATTTCCAGACAGCAGCATTCTATGCCCTGGTAGTAACGCAAGAGCGGTATCTGCACCGGGAGCACCAATCAAAGCAGATGGAATATAATTCAGGAATGTATGGACNACNCCAGTNGAAACGATNATTCCAGCAACCGCTGAAAGCGGGATTCCTAGTGCTAATATTGCAGGNGAAACTGCAAGAAGAATCAATGCCACGTTGTTGACGTGGAAACCCGGAATCAATCCGGTTAGAGACCCGAGCATTACTCCAAGGAATAATGCTACAAGCATCCAACCAAATTCGAGCATGAAGCCATCCATTNAGATCACTCCNCATTTTCTACTTCGGTACGGTCTGATTCTCCGTCACCATCACTATCGGTGTTATCTGAATCATATCCTAAAGCGTCTTCNGCNTCATCGGATAAACCGTCACCATCGCTATCTGTCACATCCGCATCATCTAGCATGTAATGATGGGCAAGAGATTCATCATCTGCAACCTCAATCAATCTTCCAGTCCATGTAAGTGTCATATTTTCATGTATGGAATCTGTACCTATGGAATTAGCCACAGTATCGATAAGTATCCGTTGTTGTCCACCCTCTTTTTGCAAATATGTTTCATTTTCAATAGTCACTAAATTGCCAGTAATCATCTTCATTTTGTCAAGGTCATACCACTCTGGAGCACCTGCTGTCAGG
>PALS01000024.1 GCA_002706615.1 Methanobacteriota archaeon | reverse complement strand
ACGAAATCTATGAAGGAGATACTTACCTTGCATATGATAACTCGGGATATTTCCAAGAATGGTATGAATGCGAAAATGGNGAGTCNGTTCCNATAGAATATGTCAATGATGGCGANGATGATTGTGGNGATTGGTCTGACGAAATTGAAGAAGAATCTGTGATGACTTCGGTAATTGGAAGTGGTTCGTGTTGNCTNTCTTTGATTTTNGGNATTGCTTGGTTAGTAACATCTATGGANTCAAAAGAAAAAGTGNTNATNGTNCANCAGCANCCNCAATNTGTNCCNGTNGTACANCANNTNCANCCCGTNNTNGTNCAACAGAGNCCNCCNGTNATACNNCAACCTCCNGTTGGGATTCCTGCAAANGTTAGTNAAAATCANTTACTNCANCAAGCNCNNAANNTGGAAANNGCGCGTGATTTTNANGCNGCNGCTGAGATGTATCAAAAGGCTGGAAGTTACGAAGATGCTGGGCGTGTNCGACAGGCTCACTTAGAAAAAGAGCAAGCAATGGTGAAAATTGGCCAAGTTGGAAATACTGTACTAAACGATTCTGTAATGGTGAATAATGAGACTCCNGAAGAAACTACATGCTGGGTTTGTCAAAAACCAATTCAGCAAGGATGGAGTGTTTGCCCACATTGCCAGGCATCACTATGAGTGAAAAGTTTGATGTCCTAAGTTTACTAGCGCCAAATCAGAGGGATTAGTATGAGCGAGGTTCCAGATAATTTGTATTACACAAAAGAGCACGAATGGATTCGTGTAGAAGGNGANGAAGTAGTTATTGGAATCACTGACCATGCTCAGAATGCTCTAACCGATATCGTATACATTGAACTACCAGATAATGGGGATGTTTGCGAAGACATGGGTGAATTTGCTATTGTCGAATCGGTAAAATCAGCATCGCCGATNTACGCTCCTTTGGCTGGNGAAATAACTGCAGTAAATGATTCATTAGAGGATACTCCTGAGTTGATGAACACAGACCCCTATGGCGATGGTTGGATTATCAAAATGAAATTGGCCGATGCCTCNGGGATTAGTGGATTGATGTCCGCTGATGATTATAGGGCAGAAATTGGCGAGTGAGTGCTTAATGCTCCACATCTATGTTGATGGCTCTTGCATAGGAAATCAAAATGTCGAACAAAANACACCNGCNGGATGGGGTGTTGTTGTAATTACTGGTTCAAACGACCTTGGGCGTGGTAATGGGGAAATCTTGCATGAGTTTCATGGAAAGGTAATCACCGATGACGAAGATGATGGATTCATCGGTGCTGAAGTTGGTTCCAACAATACTGCCGAATTAAGTGCCTTTGCAGGAGCTCTTCGTTGGATACTTCTCCAAGATGGAGATGAGGAAATNGTTATCAAAACTGATTCGCAATACGCGGGNAATCAGGCTATTGGNGCATGGAAAACTAAAGCCAATAAAATGCTGGTTAGNCATGTTCAAGACCTATGGAGAGAAGTATCTGCAATCCGTANATTATCTTGGGAGCATGTGAAGGCTCATAGTGGACATCGATGGAATGAGCGGGCTGATCATTTAGCGATTCGNGCTGCCAATGACGAAGTGCCTTTGTCACTATCATTTTGGAAGCCAGGTCAGCGCTGAAGCCTTTGAACAAGCCATGTNCGTAGCTCTTGNGAAAGGTCTTCACGNCTTAATGCATGGTCNATTTGNCTTTTNAACCATGGTAAAGGNGTGCCCGAATCATACCANTGATAATCGCTNAATNCNACTCCTATGAGTCCATCATTTTCCATCCAATAGCGTTGCATTGCAATCGATTGTAATTCCCCATATTCCTCATAACTAAACTTCTCTAAAAGTTGACTTGCGTCTTTAGTGAATAAATATCGCCCACATAATACTAGGTTTGAAGGAGCGTTTTCTCGATTTGGTTTCTCAATTATATCAATTATTTTCTCATCTTTCATTGATACTACGCCATAATTTTCTGGGTCTTCTACGTGGGATAGTCCGACACACGGGAGGCCTGATTTCTCATATGACTGTACAAGGAGTTGGCTGGCTGTTGATGGGTGAAATGAAGATGTTGTGCTGTGATTATTGATCAATAGATTATCTCCTAATAGAACAAGGAATGGCCCATCTATCGCATGCAAAGATGTGTAGAGGGCGTCACCAAAGCCACGAGGAGTTTTTTGAGTATGAACGAATACTTCTACATCTGAAAATGGCGCGAGTAAGATAGGGTCGAGATCGCCCCGTTTTTCTGTAAGCCATGAATTATCGGCTAATAATTGAGAGAAGTCTTTGCTAGGAGAGGTGATGATGTGTAGGCGCTTTGCTCCTGCAGCTACTGCTTCTCTTGCCAGATGTGTTAGGACTGGCACATCGATTAGCGGTAAGGATTCTTTAGCGATTGCCGCACTTGCTGGAAGCATTCTAGAGCCGATGCCGCCGGCAACCAAAACCGCATCTAATACCGCTGCCATCGTACGCTGATAGGCATCTACTCTTTCAAGCGTCATGTCTGTGCGCACGTTATGGGCCGGAAGACAGAGTGGCGCCCCCACGCCATCATAGGTTTGTTAATGGTGGCGGTCACATTCACTGACCTTGCTCCCAGTGGCCCTTGGGGAGATTCTACTTTCACCTCTGGTTCGGTTGGATTGGTTGGTTTGTGTCTACTATACATAGCATGGTTCAGACTAACTTTTGATATCGAAGGGTTAGTTCCTACCTTAGATAGATGGAGTGATCCTGTTAAGACCTCGCCCAAGGTAATAGGGGTTGGAATTGCGATTATGGGGCTGGCTTATGGAGCTGGAAGAATAGATCTCTTTCCAAGACCTGCGGGATTAATTCTTGCTTTAATTGGGCTTCTAACAATCACTAATGGCGTCTACGTATGGCTTTCAACTGCGAGTATTTTAACAGATACAGAAGAGGAATGATTGTTTAATCTAAGAATCCTAAATCATCCAGAGTAGCTAAAGCATCATCCAATTTTGGAATTTCAGGCTCTGTCATATCTGAAATATGAACTTTAGGAGGAGCTCTTGTTTCAGGCATTTCTCCATCACCATTGAGCCATGATTTCCATTGTTGGACTCTATCCTTATCTTTTATCTCAAAGGGCCTCCATAGGCTCTCTAAATCTAAATCTCTGATCTGGTCTAAAGTAGTGGCAAATCTTTCACTATCTACTTCTTCCATGCGCATGAGTAATTCACGCAATCTAGTAAGNACTACTTCATCTCCATCTTGCCACAGTGATGAGATTATTCCTCTTTCATCTGAAGAGAATGCNTCGATATAATCTCTAAGAGTGTGAACTAAATTTCTCCTTACAATTCTTACAGGNTGTGATGATAATTCCTTGATTTTATCAGCCCACATTTCTTGGTCCAANAATCGTAAATCTCCTACGGTAGCGCTAGCGGCGGCTAGCACGCTTTCATCCTCATCTTCTAACATCTTGTTAAGCAAGGGTATCGCGTCTTCTCCNATTCTTCTGAATAATCGTGTCAAGACATCTGCCATNGAACGTCTAAGTAAAATCTCATCTCGCCCATCTAATATCCTAATGCATTCCATTCCTGCATCTTTGTCACCATCTAGCAACTTAGCAAGACAGCGTGTAACTCTGCTAGCAATATCTACCGATGGGTCTGATGCGCGACGAATTAGAATTTTAGAAATCCCTAGCGGCTCAATCAGATCTTTTCGCTCGAGTAATAATTTACACCATTCGATAAGTAATAATCGTCTTTCTTCGCCGCCTTCTTCAAGTCTATCAAGTACCCAAATTGCAGCTTTGGAACCTGCATCGTGTGCAACTAGAGAGGTCGTGCGTGGAACGACTCCGTGCGGATTCCATTCCATGCTTGCCGAGGTTATTTCAGGTTGCGTATGCCACGTCCCTGGGCGTTCGCCTAAAGCGATTGATTCTACCAAATGGTAGCCTTGGTGAACTGGTTGGCCATGAGATTTATTGGAAAGGCCGTTTACTAATGCGATTGCAAGCCACCAACGATCTGGGTCGGGACATGATTCATCTAGNGCTTGAGCAAGCCATTCGGTTGCAATAGCGAAAAGTAGTCTTTCTGTGAGTACATGCAATCTTCTCAAAAGCCATTTCTCATGAACTTCAAATGGGTCATCGGTTAGATTCATTCGATGAGGTACGATAAGATCAACCACGATTGTCAGATGGCGGTCAAACATCCCTCTATCTGCGTATAAGAGAGCCAATCCTTTTTCTGAGATCTCATGCGGTTCTGAAGGTACTATTGGTGGAAAGTCGGAATCAAATATGGGAGGAGAGGGNAGGGGCCACGATATACAGCCTCTCTCTAGAGCCTCTACTAGGCCGGTGGCTAAAGCCTCTAGAACCTGGTCTGAAACCTTACGTCGACTTTTCATCGATATCCGCTCAAATATCTAGCTCAATATTTAGATTTAGAATGAGTTCTTTGTAGCGGTTTCTGATAGTAACTTCTGTCACTCCAGCCACTTCTGCAACCTCACGCTGTGTTCTGCGCTTTCCGCAAAGTACACTGGCAATGTAAATGATAGATGCTGCGATACCTGTTGGTCCACGGCCACTTGTCAATTCTTTTTCCTGTGCAGCCTTAATCAATTCATGTGCTTTTGATTCTACTTCTGCATCAAGGCCAAGTCCTGAACAGAATCTGGAAATATAATCTTCAGGCCCTGTTGGCATAATTTTCATCTTTAATTCCCGAACCATGAAACGGTAGGTTCTACCTATTTCCTTTCTTCCAGTTCTACTAGCCTGTCCGATTTCATCTAGAGTTCTTGGAACTCCACATTGACGACATGCTGCATAAAGAGATGCTGCGGCAACCCCTTCGATCGANCGGCCACGGATCAGTCTTTTCTCTACTGCTTTCTTGTAGTTGACCGCTGCTGCCTCTCTCACTGATTTTGGAAGTTCTAAACGACTAGCCATTCGATCTAATTCTGCTAATGCCATAGCAAGATTTCTCTCGGTTGCATTACTAACTCTAGAGCGCTTCTGCCATTTTCTCATTCTGTAAAATTGTGAACGGTATCTAGAATTAATTGTTTTTCCAGAATAATCTTTGTTTTGCCAATCGATATCTGTTGACAACCCTTTGTCGTGCAACATAACTGTCATCGGTGCACCAGTACGCGCCCTTTGATCGCCTTGCTCTGGCGAAAATACACGCCATTCTGCACCTTGGTCTATCACATTGTCTTCTAATACAAGCCCACAATCGTCACAAACGACTTCTCCGCGGGTTTCGTCCCTTGTCAAATTACGACTTCCACAATCGTTACATTTGACAATATCCTCTACGTGTTGGTTATTATCCATGATTCCTCACTCCCCCCAGTAGGATATTACCTACTGAATTGACGCTAAGGGAAATGAAGGGGTATTTGAACGGTTCGCCGGTATGGTTAATAGTAGAATTAATGCAACTCATCCTCAGTAAAGCGTTTATGGTAATTTCAATAAAAAATCCGATGGTCATTAAAATTTTTCCGAGTAATAAAATAAAAAAATCTAAATTAATAATTAAAAAATAATTTTTGAAAATCCGAACCCGTTAAACCAATCTGCCCCGTGAGAGGGTATGAGGCATTGATGTGGGAGAGATTTGGCCTCAGCAAAAAATTGGACTTTCAAAGGATAAAAGAGTCTTATTTTTGACCAAAGATCTTGATCTTATTAGACAGCAGTTGTATAATGGACTTGACCTGAAAATGGAAGATNTNGCTCCTGAAGATTTACTCGATGATATCAATACCGATGTTATGACNCCNGCGTGGGTTTGTTTTGACCATGAGCCTGCCGAAATTGCAAAAAATGCTTATGCTGGTTTGATGTATGATGGTATGAGGGTTTTTGGAGAAAAGGCCCTGATTAATGGCAACTTTGAGGTGATAGTTTCTGGTCAGCGAAAGGGCACAGGCTCTAGCCGAGAAACTGCCGCTCAGTGTGAGAAATGGAGCGGTATAAAAATCGTAATCGCTGCATCTTTTGCGCCCATACATGAGCGAAACAATATCAATTTGGGNCAACTGATGGGCGATTATGAAATCTTAAAGCGACTACAGAATGGAGAAAATATAGATTTAGAAGAATTTACTTCAAAATATGATCCAGTAACAAAATTGATTATTGAAAATGGCGGTTTGTTTCCTTTTGCGGAAAAATTGGATTCTAACCAAATTAAACTGATGCCTTTGCAAACTCCTAATCGTCCTATGACAATGGCTGAAAAAATAATTTCACGGAATCTGGTTGGGCAGCCTGCTGGCCAATGTGTCAAACCAAATGACCCGGTTATCGCACAGGTCCAAGGCGGGTATTCTCACGAGTTTACTAGTGCACAGGTTCATACATTCTTAATTGAAGAATATGGAAGTAGTTACGTATTACCAAATCCAGGAAAGTTCGCGGTTTTTGAAGATCATTTGCTCTATGCACACCATAACCCAAAATTTGTTCCACACATGGATAAAGTACAAACTTTGAGAGACTTACAAGTTGAGTTTCAACAACATACTGGAGTTAGAGATTATTCTGCAAAGAACGGAGTCTCTCCAGGGATATGCCATCAAGTTGCTCGTGAAGAGTTCATAGAAGTTGGGGATTTTATCCAAGCTACCGATTCGCATACATGTATGGGCGGGGCGTCAAATGCTTTGACATATGGAGTAGGGGCCACGGAATATTCGAGCCTGATATATTCTGGTTTTACTTTTGTTAAAGTTCCTGAGTCGATTCGATTTGAATTGGTGGGACAACTGAGTAAAGGCTGTACAGCGAAGGATGTCATTTTGTATATTCTTGCAGACCACGCTCGCAAAGAATTAACATTAAATCGTTCGATGGAATTTGGTGGTTCGGGCCTAGAGTCATTATCTATTGATGAGCGGGCAACGCTGTGTAATATGGCTACAGAATGTAGTGCAAGGACTGGAATTTGTGAAGCTGATGATTTGTTATACGAATGGTTAGAAAAGTTTCAAGGTGGAGATATTGAGGATATGAAAAATAAATTGGTTGCTCCTGATGAAGGCGCAATATACGATGGTGGTACTCATCGTATCGACCTTTCTTGTATTGTTCCAATGGTTGCACATCCTGGAAATCCAGACGAAGGGGTGCCCTCTGATCCAACAAATGGTGCCGATATAGAAGATATAGGAGAAGTTGATATCGATATCGCCTATGGTGGCTCTTGTACTGCTGGGAAAGAAGATGATATTGCTTACTATGCGGAAGTATGCTTGGCTGCTGAGGCTGCTGGCATGATGGTAAAAGATAGTGTTGAGTTCTACATTCAATATGGCAGCGGGCATGTCAAAGATTTTGCAATTTCAAAGGGTTGGCACGACCTTTTTCAAAGGGTCGGAGTCAAATTGATTGACCCTGGGTGCGGGGCTTGCATTGGAGCGGGCCCTGGTGTTTCAGTCGATGAAAATCAAGTTACTGTTTCTGCGATTAATCGTAATTTCCAAGGACGCTCTGGACCTGGAAAGCTCTATCTCGCTAGCCCACTAACGGTTGCTGCAAGCGCTTTTACTGGCAAAATCTCGGCATGGAATATCGATTTGTTTTCTTGAGGTTTAATCATGAAAAAAAGCAATGGAGCCCTTTTGGGTATTGCAGGGGTCCTCGGTGGAATCGCTCTAACGATTTTTCTGACTCAAACATTGTTCAAACCCATTATTCAAGATATGGAATGGTTTGCAAATAATGGAATTATGGGGGTTTTCGCTTTTGTTATACTTTACATTATTTTAGCGGTTTTATGCGCTCCTGCTAGTTTTCACAAATTCATAAGCGGGGTATTGTTTGGATTTTGGATTGGATGGGGTATTGCATTTATTGGAGCATGTCTGGGGGCAATAATTCCATTTTGGTTAATGAGGCGTTATGCCAATAATTGGGTTGGAGAGAAAATAAAATCTAAACCGATGGTAGATGCATTGAAAGAAGCGGTTAGCAAAGATGGCTTGAGATGCGTATTTTTGACTAGAGTTAGTCTAATCTTGCCTTATCCTCTTCTAAATTATGGATTTGGATTGACAAAGGTCACTTGGAAAGATTTCATGATTGGGAATACTGGCATGATTATCCCTAGTGTTTTGTATGCGTGGTGGGGCAGTAAAGCCAATGAAATCGGAGATTCTATCGGTGGTGGAAAAGATTGGACTTATTGGGCGGCTATGTTGGTGTCACTATTGCTCACAGTCTGGATTATCTATTATTTGAGAAAGATTACTTTAGAGCATATAGCGCTTGATTCTGAAAATTAGAGTGGATACTTCAAGAACCTCGGGCGAAGCGGTACCTATGTTCGAGGCCCGACGCCATTGGGGCGGAGGAGGACCTTATGAGCGGAGTGAGTACCATGGCAGGAATCGCAAATCGAATGGCAAGTAATCAAAAACAAATTGCAATATCGGAATTTTTTGAGAAGAATAAACACTTTTTGGGCTTTGATACTTTACAACGTTCAATCATCACTGCTGTAAAAGAATCGGTTGATAATTCGCTTGATGCATGTGAAGAAGCACGAATTTTACCCACTCTTTCAATAAAAATTACCAAGATAGATTCGAAAAAAGATATTCTAGAATTAGTAGCCGAAGATAATGGTCCAGGAATCCCGCAAAAGAGCATCGAGAAGGTTTTCGGCCAGTTGCTTTTTGGTTCAAGATTTCATGCTATTCGTCAATCGCGCGGCCAACAAGGTATAGGGATTACTGGAGTGGTAATGTACTCGCAATTAACAACCGGGAAACCCACTCATGTCTTATCAAAAATTGCTAGTGATTCGACTGCAGTTACCGTAAAGATTGGAATAGACACTAGAAAAAATAAAGCTGTCAAATCTGAACAAGATCGTGAAATATGGGAAAACGATGACCTTTCACTAAAGGAGCATGGTTTGAGGGTTACAACGCGGATGAAAGCCAAATACCAACGCGGTAGGCAATCTGTGTTCCAATATCTTAGGATGACTAGTATAGTCAATCCACATGCCGATATCACATTTACAGATCCTGATGGCGAGGTATTTCATTGGCCTCGTGTGACAGAAAGATTGCCACGTAAAGTCGATGCAATAAAGCCGCATCCACATGGGATTGAGTTGGGTCAATTACAGCGTATGTGTCGAGAATCTAAGGACTCTAGAATGACTGTTTTTCTGCGACAAAACTTCTCTGGAGTATCCATGCGTGCTGCTAAAGAATTGTGCGAAGCCGCTGAATTAGGCGTCACTGTCAAACCAAAATTGATGAAACCCGATATGGTTAGGGCCTTACTCGAAGCATTCCAAGGAGAAAGAAAAGCGGGCGCTAAGCCGGTTAAGCTATTGGCGCCACCAACCAATTGTTTGTCGCCTATCGAAGAGATGTTAATCAAAAAGGGATTATCTAAAACGATTGATTCAAAGTTTATCTCGACTATGACCAGGGCTCCTACCGTTAGCCATGGTAACCCATTTCAAGTTGAAGTTGGGTTGATTTTTGGAGAAGGGATGTTAGCGGATAAACCAGTAGAAATTTTGAGATTTGCAAATCGCGTTCCTTTGATGTATCAACAAGGTGGTTGTTCGCTAACCAAAGCGATAGAGAGTGTTGATTGGAGGCAATATGGGCTTGATCAGGCGGGTGGGCGCGGCGTGCCAAAAGGCCCTGCAGCGATACTTGTCCATCTTGCAAGCACGAATGTTCAATTCACCTCAGAAGCTAAAGAGGCTCTTTCAGATAATGAATTTGTTTTCGAAGAGACTAGAAAGGCCATGCTAGAAATGGGCAGAGGCTTGAGGAAACATCTTGAAAAGAAAAAGAAAATGGCAAAAACTCGTGAAAAATTCGAATTGATCAATGACATATTGCCTGCAATCGCAGAAAAGTCTGCTAAAATTCTTGANCGCCCAGTACCGAGTTTGTCTGGTTCTATCACTAAAATAATGAGCGCAGTAATTTGTGAAGAGACAACTATTTGGAATAAAGAAACAAAACAAACTGATGTCAAAATTATTCTGTTCAATTATACTGCAAGAGCAAGGTCGTATTCGTTATTGGTTAATTGGCCCGAAAAAGAAAATGCTGAATTTGCAAAGAATGAGCGAGGCGGGCGTAAAGAGGCAACNGGAATTTGGGCATGGAAATTAGAAACACTGGATCCGGGAGAAAAGGCAGTGATCGATTATTCGCTTAGTGGATTAGAAAAGGGAGATTGGACCGAAACTGAAGTATTCTTCAGAGGTACTCAAGATGTCATAGGAGCAACTAAACTTGATGAGAAAATGTTAGAGGAAATTCGTCGACAAGAAGACCTCTTGAAGGAGGCTGATGCTGAAATGCCTCCTGAATCAGAAGTCGAGACTGAACAATTTACTCCGGGAGTGGTAGAAGGCGATACTGGACAAACCACTTTGTTTGGGGGTGAGGAGTGATGGCTAGAATTAATGATCCAGAATTAACAAAACAACGCTTGCATGAAGTTGTTGAAGAAATGTATGATCGAATTGTAAAAGGTGAGCCACCTACCATGACTTTNCCGGTTAGAACAAAAAATAATATTGGCTTTGATAGAAAACTTGGCGTGTANAAATATGGGAAAAAAAGGTCGACTAGGGATGCAACTAGTTTGGGATCTGCAAAAAATTTGCTGCGAGCCTTGCATGTTGTAGAATTCATTGAAGAAATGATTGAGGCTGGAAAGTCGTCGACTTTGAGAGAAATGTACTATATTTCAGAAGCATGGGGATATGGTAAATTTAGCACCCAGAATGAGTCAAACAATCTCGCTGAAGATTTAGAGGTAGTAACTTCTTGTTTGAGAGAGGATTTCAAACTACGTCCTGAAGAAGATGGTGCTAGAATGATTGGAAATATTACTATCGAGGAACTGAACAGACGCGGGCAATGGATGCGTATCAATGCCCGTGATGATGTTGGGGACTCNGGTTACGGAGTTCCATATAATGTGGAAGTTGAAAAAATTAAGCTGATTGAACACGATGTCAAATTCTTGATGGCTATTGAAACAGGAGGTATGTTTGATAGGTTGATTGAAAATGGATTCGATGAACAGTATGATTGTGCTTTAATTCATCTAAAAGGACAGCCTGCTCGTTCTACACGGCGTATTATGAAAAGGATGAATGAAGAATGGGACCTTCCTATTGTGGTATTCCTCGACGGTGATCCTTGGTCCTTCAGAATCTTTGCATCAATCGCATATGGTGCGATTAAAACCGCACATATTTCGGAATATTTGGCAACTCCTTCAGCAAGTTATCTTGGGATTACTGCTGATGATATTCTTGCATATGACTTACCGGCCGATGATTTGTCAAAGAAGGATATTGAAGCTTTGAATGCAGAATTATCTGACCCGAGGTTTGCCGACGGATGGTGGCAAGATCAAATCAATATGATGTTAGATGTTGGTAAAAAGGCTGAGCAACAGTCTCTAGCAAAATATGGTTTAGATTTCGTTACTGATACCTACTTACCTGAAAAGTTGGGCGAGATGGGGCTGCTGTGAATAGTTTCATTGAAAGACAAGTGGGTGTTGCCTAGTCACATGCAGGCCGCACCAATCGAGTCGCCTTGGCCGAAGCGGCTGCTAATTATTGGCATTGTGATGTCGTTGCTCGGAATCACTATTTTTGCTATGATGAGTGGAACTATTGCCACTCATTTAGACCCTCGAGAATCTGCTGATGTCGAAGTTAAATTTGGTGACGCTGGAATTGTTAACCTCAGTGAGGGTTGCTGGGTCATCCATGTGGTAACAACTGATGCNGAATTTGACATATCTTTGAATAAAACCGATGGCTCTAGTATCGGNGAAGGAATTACTGANNNTTGNAGGTCTGATTTTTCTGCTCAAGCAGCGGATGGAACTTCCTTCACAAAGGTTGAATCATATCAGGTGGATGAAGATTCACAGGTTGTAGTTTCAATAGATTGTAAAGAGGGGTCTGATTGTTCAGATTTGATTGTTTATATGCATAATGATTTTGAGGCAACGATGAGTTTGATGGGAGACCCTATGATTCTTCTAAGTGGGTCTTTGTGTTGTCTAGGATTCCTACTGGTTCCATTTGGTTGGATGTTGATGGTAATCAATCGAGGTAAGGCTACTCAGGTNCAAATCCTACAAAACCAAATGACGGGCGCAATGACTCCTCCAGAAGATGAAATACCGTTGGCTCAAGGTGAGATGTTGACTACAAATGATATCTATCAAATGATGCGTGGAAATTTACCTGACCAAGAAGAGTCTGACATTCCACCTCCTTTCGCAGGTGTAGAGGTAAAACGCACACCAATCAGCAAAAAGAGCACTGGCGGTTCCTCAAATAAAGCCTCGAATTATACTGCTGAAAGGCCGCCTGAAGATGAATCCTGGAAGAAATGGGACGAATCTTGAAGAAAAAGCGACGACTTCATAGGTAAGGGCCGCTAGTTAACCACAGGTTGTTTAGTCATGGCTGACCTTGATGAAGCGCTTTCTTTACTGCAAAACAAATCACGTCGAGCGATTTTAGAGCGTCTGGTGCGTGAGCCTCACTATCCAATGCAATTGGCAGAACAAATCGGCGTATCACAGCAAGCGGTTATGAAACATCTGAAATTACTTGAAAATGCTGGATTTGTTGTAAAAATCAAAGCCGCTTCGATTAAGGGTGGTCCACCAAAAAATATCTACACCGTTCAACAAGCAATCTCGCTACGTATTGATTTGGGNCCTGACTTGTTTCATTGTGAGAAAAGGGTTTTACCNGCTGGAGGGCCATTGAAATTATCAAACAAATTAAGTGGCAAGGTAATAGATGTTGCAGAACATGTTAGTGGCCGTAAAAGAATAGGGGTNGGAGAAGGGGCTCATCACTTGTCGACAATAGCNGAAAACTTAGAACGCCTAGATGCTGAAAGAGACGCTTTAATCGCCTTACATCAACAGGTGAAACAACGAATCTCGGCTACTGTTGATGCTGATTTTGAATCTTATGAACAACGGCTAGTAATTCACAACATTCTAGAAGCGCCTGCTTCTAAATTCGATTTCAAATCCTTTGCAAAAGAACTTGAATTGGGGGCTGAAGCAACTGAGAAGTTGATGGACGAGGTCCGAACTAGAATGATTCGCCAATTGGCAGAACGTTCTGGAAACCTGATTGCTGCTCCACAAGCTGCAGAACTGCCTTGGTGGGCCGCTTTAGGAATAGATCCTAAAGATGGGCGTTAATTCAGAATCCTTCTTCCTCAGAAAGTACGCTGATTAGGCTGCTCTGTTCAGCAATACGGTCCTTGACATCTTGACGGCGTCCTCTACCTACAAGATAGAGTACGGCA
This sequence comes from Methanobacteriota archaeon, assembly GCA_002706615.1. GTDB lineage: Archaea > Thermoplasmatota > Poseidoniia > Poseidoniales > Poseidoniaceae > MGIIa-K1. The sequence continues at coordinate 16,167 of PALS01000024.1, read as the reverse complement.
AATAATGAGAATGTCAAAACCAGCACACCAAATGGTAATGCCCAGTCGCTAACAATTTGNCCTGTNACATCTAGGAATGGTGAATCGCTAGATAATTCCTCATTTACTATGCGTATNTTATCNGATTCGCTAACCTCTACAATTTGATTTGTAGGATCTACTACAACCACAACATCATGGGTTCCAGCAGATACTGGATACAAGAGAACTATTTCGATTTGCTTTGCATCTTCAGATGCATCAGGCGCTAATAGTGCCCCGATTGTTTGACGCATTACAACTGTCCCTTCTGGGCATCCTTCTTGGCGGATTTCAGTCATGATGTCATCATCAGCATCGCTAAATTCACAGAGTACTACTTCGATATCTGTAGCATGGACATTGCCGGTGTTCTGTAATACAACACGGATTGGAATTGTGCTATCGACTTCATTGCTAGTTTCTGAAACGGTTACTTCAGAGATTACTAGATTCGGCGCTCTAAGACGTAGAGTAAGTATCAATTCGTTGGTATCCAATAATTCACCAGACCAATCTAAGCTATCATCATGGTCTCCATCTACCTCCATACCACCGGCTGAACTAGTTACTTTCAGTCCAACGTATCGTGTGTCGAGTTTTGCATTCGGAGAAATATGAACTGTAGCCAGCAAGGTATGGGTTGTGTATGGGTCCATTGCAGGCAATCTCCACTCACCGTCTGGAATNTCGGTAAGATATACACAAGAATCATCTGGGAATTCAAGAGCTGTNGACTCCATTTCTACACATTCTTGTTCGATAATCAAATCGCTTCCAATGTAACTGATCATCTTCCATTCTACTTTCCATCCATCCAATGTACCCATTCCTGGGAATGTGTTCCATATTACGGAGCCNGTAGAGGAGTCCTTGTTAGAGGTGTGATTGTGTAAGGTAGGCGTGTCCACTACGTTACCCGCATTGGTCACATTAACTACAAATTCTACAATTCTACCCGGAGCGCTAGTTTTCACCGCATTATCTACTGTTGAGTCTATGCTAATTTGCATGTCATAAAACTCGTTCACAGTTACAACGATTGATATTTCGCCTCTTAGGCGAGTCTTGTGCCCTTGCGCATCAGGATACTCTTCCTCGCTGAACACTTGTAAAACAACGGTGTACTTTCCTGCTGCGACGCTTGGACCTTCCTCTGGAACATTGATGGTGATATCAACTGTTTGCGAATCTCCACGTGTTAGTTCAGATAGCAAGTTTCGCGGAATATCAATATCCCATAGTACGTCTATTCCAGTTTCGTCATAAACGCGACCAAGTCTCAAATCATATCTATCCGGTCCATTACCAGCGTTGGTTACCGTTGTAGGAATTACCCAAGAATCGCCAGGATTGGCATTTAATTCAGTGGTTTCCACCTCGGTATTCAAAGAGAATACATGTAGTACATTAGTAGACAATGTTGTCTTATCAGATACTCGAGGGTATCCTTCAAGGTGAGCCTTTACAGTTACTGCTGGCCCCAATCCTGCATTAGCATTGTAAGGAGCGCATATTTCAGCTACCACGACGTATTTTGTATCCATTGGCCATAATCTAGGGCTATTGATGTCATTTGGATCTCTTGGCCCTGGAGCGTTGCTAAAGTCTAATTGTACAGTCCAATGGTCTTGTCGCCAATCGTCAAGACTTACCGTTTCATTCTTCTGTGCAGGAGCACCTGGTGTGCTGAAAACTAAGTATCCAGNTTCATAATGCTTCTCGACTTCAATATCATAGGTGGCACAAGCCCCTGGTAAGATGATTTCACTGGTATCAAATATTGTGAAGTCTACATTGTTTTCAGACTTAATCGATACGTTAATCCATAATTCAAGTACATCGTAAGTACCCTTCTCAAGAGATTTTAGCGGTTCTCCTTCAGACCATCCTTTGACATATACAACGAAGGTCCCTGGGCTTTGGCTATTTGGAACCTTAATCTGTAGATTCGTAGTAACGGATTGNCCTGGGTCAAGAGGCACTTGTGTTGGGAATGTGACTTCCCATCCAAACGGTAAGAGCCATTCTTGTTGGCCTTCTAATGTATATGGATCATAGAAGGCGAAAGTATCGTAGACATTTCCAGTATTGGTGATGGTTATTGAGAAGGTCGCTGTTTGTCCTTGCTCTACATCAGCCATTCTGTGACTTGTATCCAAATCTATTCCATGTACTACATCCATCAAAGTAAGAGTCACTCTATCNGAGCGTATGGCGGGGTCTTTCATTGAAGTCGCCGACANTGTAATCTGTGCTAATTGATCTTCGTTTGCCTGATATACAGAAGGCGCCTTTACTCTAAGATAGACTCTTGCCATCTCTCCACCTTCAAGGAAGATAGGTGTGTCGGGAAGAATCGCCGTGTGGTTATTGGAAAAGTACAGAGTAGCGGTCCAATTTTCAGGAATTCCTGAGAGGTTCAAATTGTAGGTATCAGCAACCAAGTCTTTTGGTCCCGGNGTAGTATTGTTGATTGTCAAATTAAACAATGTTTGTTCGCCTGGTTCTATTACGTGATAGTAGGTTTCTCCTTCATCGAATTCGATGTCNACTTGTCCTGTCAAAACGTGTGAATAACAAATNGTCCATCTNCCATTATTGGATTCTGCACTACATTTAGTCGTATCAGCCCAAGCTACATGAGCACCACTTCCTAAGTCATTAGAAAATGCAGGGGGCTGCCCCAAAGATGGTTTTGATAATTGATTAGGACCTAGTTTGAACGAAGACCAAGAAGTAATCGCTACCGCCTCCCAAGGATCTAAAGAAGTGTTTCCGGGACCTGTTAGGTCGGTTGCATTTAATCGAACATAGAGGATTTCCTCGCTGGCGCTTGAGTTAGCGAAATCTAACCAAGCGATGTGGACTTTGTTTTGATCATCCGTTAGCAGGGCTGGATATGCAGAATTAGGGCTTGCGCCTTGTCCTACTCCGTCCCATCCTTCAACAGTTGAAATCGCCGTATCCTCTACTCTCTTAATCGCATAGGTGGATAGTCCATTAGGAACTCCGTCCCATTCTCCTGCACCTTGTAGGCGCAATTTAGTGTAGTATATTTCGTATGGTACACCTTTTTCAAATCCATAATCGCGACCGTCCATCCACGCAATATGTGTATTGCCTTGCATATCTACTCCAATTGATGGGTGGAAGGAAAAGGCATCATCAAGGGTAACTCTTGTATCGTTTACGACTACTAGGTGTCCTTCACTTCCGCGTCCAGTATCTTCAATGTAATTCTGTCCGCTAATACCATGCCCTGGGTTTCCAGGAGTCCATGAAACGTCATTATTCATTTTACCATATGGATCTAATACGGTCATGAAAATTTCACGGGAATTGTTGGTTGAGATGTAAACCATTGCTTCGACCAATAGTTGCATCTGGCTTGAACCGCCAGATCCAGATGGGAATTCATAGGTTTGACCGCCAGCATCAGTAGAACGTACTGAATTTCCAGGACAATTTCGTGTCGCAGTAGATATTACTCCATTAGGACATTGTGCTAAATCCTTCATGTGAGATTGAATATTGTTTGCTCCACCGTAGCTTTGTCCGTACATTCCCACAGGTACAACTCCGGCATTTACACAGCTATCGTGAGCCTCGTTAATCGATTGTGTGTCATCTGCTTGCTGAGAAGGGTCTCCGTCCTTAGGGCCTTCATCAGATACTGGAATTACTATCTTGGTAGCATTAGGGTTCCACTTGTGATCTGCCGAAGTAGGAGGGTTTCCTGGAACATTGCCTGCAGCATCCTTCCATGAAAGACATGCCCAGTTAGAGCCTGGNCCCCAATCTTCACCAGAGTATCCTGAATAGGTTGCTCCATTGTATACAGTGCCTGGAAGGGTTCGAAGTCCACCGGAGTTATCTCCGTCCCCTAGAGGGGTACTTCGTGGCCCTGAGTTCTTATTGTGTGTTGCACAGTTACCGGTACTAGCAGCACCAGGCAAGGTATTACCTAATCCATAAATTGTCTCGAACACAGTCATGTTACCTTCTTCTAGCATCGGTTTAATTCCCTTGAAGAATCCACCAGATGCGAAGTTTCCACCGTAAATTACAGTACAAACATCAGCCCATTCTGAATACATAGAACCTGAGGTATCAACTACGAATACAAGTTCTACTTTACCACCACGAGTATCATCCCATGCGATTTGAACATAGTCGTTAGCATCTACTACAATATCTGGATGTCCCTTGTGCCCAATGATAGGAGTCAATAGGGTGTCATCGAATAGAGTAATGATATTTTGAGTACCGTAATCTGGTTCTATCATCGAATAATAAATTTGAGGTTGTTGGAAATACAAATCGAGAGAATCGTAATTATCTTGCCACACGATGTGTAGGTTTCCTTTACTGTCGACGTCTATTGCCGGCCAATCTCTGTCATTTACATGCTGTGCAATAATTGTATCATCTATTGCTGAAAGGGTTCCATCATCACTAACTGTTCCATCCATAGCTGTATTGAAAGGGTTTAGTGCAGTGTACATAATTTTGTGTTGGCCTGAATGATCAGCCCATACAATGTGTAACTTATCATCATCATCGATTACCATGTCGGGATGGTATATTTTGTGAAGGCCAGAATTAGTTACTTGAGTTGCGTCTATCAAAGTCTCGCCACGAGGAGATATCATTGAATAATACAGGTGCTGGAAGTTACGAGACCAAACAACGTGAACGTTTCCTTCTGAATCTGCAGCAACTGCAGACATACGATCATTTGAGGATCCGCTATCAACGACTTGAATCGCTTCTGTAATCACGACCTGTGTAGCTGCAGCTGGTGCTGCGACCAATATGGTTGACAATGCTGAAAGCAGCATAATTGCTGCGAGACTTACCGACTTCATTCTTAGACCCATGTAGACAACTTCCTAATGACATTCTGACGCTAACTTCTTCATACTTAACCGCGTCCCTTTCGGGTCAAACGGAATTGAGNGCGTTTTACGGTTGTTAAACCCAATCTGAAGGGTCGAAATCCGAGCCAAATGTCATGGTTTCATCAACATGTACTTCTTCGGTTGTAACCTGTTTTTTTGACTGCTTGCCGCTCTTCTTGCTTTCTTGATTCTTCCAATCGTCTACCGGCCCGGGTGAGCCTGTTCCTGGGCCAAATGTAAATTTAATTTCATGGATTACTCCTAATTTAGCTAGCCATAATCTGCGCAAAGTATGCATCAATTCATTCTTGGTCAAACCATCAAACCAAATAGGTTCGCTAACATTGAATGCTTGAAGTGGGCCTGGTTTCTTCCCTGAAGCGTGTCCCATATGTACAGCCCAATCTGCCCCAGAAGCGATTAATTGCATTCTGCACTCGTGAGTCCATGATTTCCATTCATCTTCGTCATTTTCCATCATTTTCTGCATTGATTTTTGTTGTCCTGAGTCGACTCTTGTCATCGAAGATACCGCAACAAGATCTCTGCCTTTAGGCAGAACAACTGCAAAGAGGTGGCCGCTTTTTCCCGCCGGATATTTTACCAACATATGGAGATCGGCTCTGTCGTCTTTCTGTACACGGATTTCCATCCGTTCGCTTTCTAACCAATCGCGGACTGAAGTCCTTGCATCTTCGGGCGACATAGTTGCCCGAAACACTCGTCCGTCTTGAACCGTTTCACTTCAAGACCTTGACTAATTTTAGCAAATCTTGGTTTATTGTTGAGTTGAGTTTTCTTCGACTAAAGAAGGATTTGATATCATTGATCGCATCTGCACCCAATGAAAAGGTGTTAGCACTAACCCAGAATAAAATGATGCTTGAAAGCCAAACCAATATTCCTGTCAATATTTGTTGCCACAATTGTGTACCTAAATAGTCGAGCCACATTATTCCAATTACCGATTCTAATTCGGGTTCGTATACAAGTGAAATTATTACAAATATCGTTGCACCNATNGGCCACATAATTAACGAGCCAAACATTCCTGCCAAAAACTGATACGAAGTTCTAGCATCTAATCCTTCATCTGTAGTATCTCCTAACTTTCTCCCTAGGATGATTTGTAGAGACATTGAATAAATTGTAACAGGTAATAAGAGTAAAAACAAAGCTAATTTTATATTCGAAATTATTGGGTTTTTGATATCTCCTTCTCTGATGAAATCTAGCCCGTCGGCTTTNGAATTGATNGCTCTCCCGTCTAACTTNGAATCNTACAATGTTCTACNAATTTTTTTTGCAATTNCTAATGCTTCTGANGANGGGGGGTTATCTCGAACCTCCCTGGCNGCCAATACTTCTTCTCTCCAGGTTGGGATTCTTTTTCCATCCNTCCTAGCCTTGACATGAGCGACTATTTGGTCGGCTCTATAATCATCAAATGTTTCTTTATTCGGCGTTAAATAGTTGAGTTTTTCTTCCAATAAATCTCTCAGTTTAATGACGGTGTCTGCTGGAGGTTCGCTCCAATCNCCATTACCAACCGCTGTTACTAATTCCTCTGGCAGATCGTCGTCAGGGACTTCTATTGGTTCACCGAATTCAACCCAAGCATCAGTACGATATAGGTGCCTAACTCTAAAATGCAAGCCTATTGGTAAAATTACTGGAGTTTTGTTTCCGGTGGCTTTTGCATGTGCCGCTGCTGCTAAGACTGTGCGCATTGGGCCCGTCCTTAGACGAATAAGATGGCTTTCAGAATGACTGGTTCCTTCTGGAAATAACGCACAACCGAATCCGTGAGAAATTCCGGTTGCTAATTTCAATAATGAACGCCCGTTTAGATAGGTTGCATCTTCCTCACTACACCCTCCCCGTAATAATTCAGCCTTGCGAACCACTGGCTGTACCGCAAATTTACGAGTCCAAAAGCCGAGTAATGGCCGAGTTACCAAATCGTGACGGCCNCCCATTACAAACCGTTTAGGATGGGTGAGGAAGATTGAGATTGGGTCTAGCAAGCCATTTGTATGCCATGCTGCACACAAAGAGCCTCTGTCTGTTGGAATGCTTTCATTTCCTGTAACTTCAAAGGTTCTGAAAATATTATTGAAAGTCCTGTACAAACAAAAATACCCAATATTTGTCCAAAATGGAGAGCCCGGCGTTGCTCCTTCGAAAGTAGGCATAGGGGTTTTGAGGAGTTTATCATAATCCATTTTTTTTGCTGAGGTTGATAAAACCGGTAGTAGTTCGCCCTTCTCATCGGTAAGTCCGTCTCCTTCTTCCATAATTCAAACCCCGTTTATTGCATTGCATAATTCTGCAAGTTTTTCATAATCTGGCTGGCCTGCAGGAGGTGGNGTTTGGGGCCACATCGACATGAGGGTTTTACCNCCATCTCCTCTAGTCCGAGGTATTACATGGATGTGAACATGNGGGATTTCTTGACCTGCCAAAGGGCCATCATGAACAATGATCGAAAAATCATCAGTNCNAAAATAATTGGAGAGTTTTTTCTGAGTTTCTTGGACTCCTTCCATCAGTTNTGATAATTCATCAGGAGGTAATTGTGCCAAATGCCGTACTGGTCGTGAAGGAGTAACTAGAGTGTGCCCCCTTCTACGNGGATAGACNTCAAGAAATGCNCCCCATGTTTCCCCNCTTGCTACAAAATTGCCAGGGATTGAGCCCGACAAGATTTTTTCGAACANGGTTGGCTCTGCCATAATATCGTCAGCGCNTAANAGGCTAAAATNATACGGGCGGNATTAAGCGCCCGGAGATANGACCCAAGTTCCCGATGGGCCTTTTCTTAATGCTAATTGGGATATGTTGCCATCAGCGTCTATTAGTGTGTGATGCAGTTGCTCATCATCGCTTTCTTCAAAGTCGGCGCGTTGGTGCGTTCCTCTACTTTCTGTTCTAGCAAGAGCGCTTCTAGTTGCAGCTAAACTAAGTCTGATGGATGCTTTCAAACGCATTACATCCAATAGATTAGTATTGAATAAACGGCTATGGTCATCGATATGAACATCATCGGCTGACAATAATAATTCTGTCAGAGAATCAATGGCTGACACGAGGTCTTTTTCATTTCGAGATGCCCCCATTGANTGATTCATGATTTCATTTAGTCTAGCATATAATGCACCTGCTCTTTGNACAGCGCCTTCAGCAGGAGCTAAGTCCATATCTAAATCTGCTTCGCAGGCGCCTGAAGAGAGTTCTATTGCNNCTCGNCCAGAGTGTGNTGTCTTGGAACAGTATTCTGCTGCATGTTTGCCTGCAGCATCTCCNCCNGCTAATGCATCGAGGAGTCTGTTNCCCGCTACCATTCCAGCCCCATGTAATCCTGATGAGGCCGCNTCNCCGGCCGCGTATAATCCTGTAAACCATCTAGACCACTTTCCTGAAATCGCTCTTCCGTNTTCATCGGTAGTNATTCCTCCAAGGGTCGTATTGATTCTTGGCTGNATTGGAATAGTTTGACGAGTGATGTCGATTCCAAGACGGGTTGTAATTAATTCAGAGGTTTGGTTCCACCATTTACTAGATTCGCCGAGATTTCTTAAGTCTAATACTGCATTAGAATGCGAAGATATTGCNGTTGCTAATTTTGTAGTGTCGCTATAGATATCTACCTCGATTGGNGAGCCGTTTGATTGGTGAAGAGTTGCACCGTCGGCAAGTAATCCAAGGGGTAAAGTGATGTTTGTACCCTCTACAGATAGTGGAGACCATGCAACGAATTCTAGATCTCGAAGGGCTAATCCCGCTCGCATTGCAATATCGATTCCTAATCCTACTGGGGAATTATTCCACGCTCCTTCAAATCCGCCATCAGCAATTATGATTGCTTTAGATTGAAGGGGGACCAATAGCCCTGTGCTAAGGTCGAGAACTATAATGCCATGAACCGATTGATGTGTATGGACTAATTCCATTGGAATTTGATCCCCTCTACGAACGACGCCTTGGTGCAGACATTGTTCTTCTAGAACTTGTTGTGTTTCACGAACCATCGCGTCGCCCGCTCCTGTTAATCGTGGTTTACTATGCCCTGCGGCCTTACGGACTAGTGGAATACCGTCAGAATCGCGGCGGAAAATAACTCCCCATCGCTCGAGAAGATCCACCTGACGGGTTGCTTGTGATATGCGCGTAGATACGATGTCTTGGTCGCAAAGATAGTCTCCTGCTCGAATTGTATCTTCGCGGTAAGAGCGGGTCGTATCTTCTCTAAGTGGGGCGGCCAGACCATCCATTGCAGCCGAATTTCCGACTCCCAAGGACTCTGAAGACATCATCAATGTTGTTGCGCCTGCCTTTGCAGCGCTTGCTGCCGCACGCAATGCAGCAGGTCCGTCTCCAAGTACGATGATGTCCCATGCTTCCACACAATTCACCTCTGATAGATTGGCCCAAGCATAAGCATGTGATAAGCAACGCGCTCAAAACAAGATTAGATGCTGCTCAGAATTTCTTTATCTGGAAGAAGGGATTCTCCAGTTTCTCGTGCTGAAAGCATGCGTTTTAATCTCTGACTAGAGAGTTGTCGGTCTCTAGTAACTATCTTCGTTTTGATTATTCTTGATGACAATATTGTTTCATCATCATCACGCAAAATGACTTGGACATTTCTTGAACCCCTTGTACCTTTTTCCCACGCCACTCCAATCCACAAAATGACNCCTCTTTCGAGATATTTTGGCATCCAGTCGAGNGCATCATCAACCAATGGGTCTGCTAGAACAACATTGGTTTTTGGACCTGGGCAAGAAGAAAGTTCGAACCTATGTACATGACTCTCAGGCATTCCTCCCGGCACAATCACCTCGACTCGTAAATGGCGGTCGTTTTCAGTTTGATTATTCAATGCGATAAACAAGTTTCCTGTCTCTCCGTCAGATACTGGAGAGAGGGCAAGGTCCATTCTCCAGTTATCTCTAGTAATGACGGCAGAACCTGAAAGTAAATCGTTTTGTAAACGATCTAGAAGGTCGAAGACTTCTCTCCTCCAAGCGCGTGCATGATGAATTAACCGTTGTATTTGCTTCCAATTAAATTCTGATTCTGGGTCTAACAAGAGAGATGATATTTTCATTGGTTTGATGAATTCTTTTAATTCTGAAAGCGTTTCTTCCTCGGTTAAATCTCCTCTACCGTTCAAGTGTAAAAGATATAGTAGGCGTTCTCGGGCTTGTCGGGGGTCGACTCCTTTGAGCAGAGACTTCGCTAGAGTCTGTTCCCAATTTTTCCATGCCTGAGTTAGGTCCGGGTCGAGATGAGCTAAAACTAAATCTCCAAGAATAGTATCTAATTGAGTCGGGTGATGAGTAGGCGAATGAAGCAAGAGATATGGTAAATTATCTCCTAGGCTTCTCACTCCATCAATTGTTATTAATGTATGAAATGCAAATCCAAGACTAGTTGCTGCTGCAATAAGTAATATGAAATTGTAAGCCAAATCTCCCACTTCAAGCCCAGCAGCGATAATCAAACAAAACAGAGATGTTGCGGCAAGTGTTGTCGCTATTGCATTGTTTCTCCTAACATCATTTAGTCCTGCTTTGATTCGATCCATTCCCGGCTCAGCCATGATATCTCTTGTGATTCCATCAATGAAAATTCCTTGTTTCCAAAGTGAAGAACGTANNGTCATTGCTGATATTGCCCTTTCACCAGCAATTATTGCTGGAGCAACNCCTAGTCCCAAAAGAGGAAGCCATAGAAAAATCATTACCGTTGGATGAGCGAGCGGGTGGTCGGGAATTAACACCCCGGACAGTGCAGCAATCGCCATCAAAAAGCCAGTCAATTTACGAATAATAACTATAATTGGTTTTCTAGCAAAGTTGCCAAAAAAGATACGATGATTCTCGGCTGATTTCCAATTCAATTTAGCGAGTTCTAATTGGTCATCAGATGCTGCAAAGCCTAAACCNTAGGGNTTTGGCAGTTCTGTCGCAGAACCAGGGATTACCCGTTTTACCGCGTCTTTTGCCGCCATNTATTCTAATGTGACAAGGGTTGTAGTCATGGTCTTTGGCATTAAAATGCGGGCGATAGGTTGTTGAAAGGTTGATTTGTGGATTGGCCGGGCGCGTGGCCCAGCTGGATAAGGCGGCGGCCTCCTAAGCCGCAGATCGCGGGTTCAAATCCTGCCGCGCCCGCTCAATTGATATCGTCTAATTTGAATTTGAGGCTGTTATTTCTTTGACCGTGTGTAGGAATTCTTCTAATTGAATCCGCCCATGCATAGANCGTTGTAAATTTACGTCACACTTTGCCAGGGCGACTAAAATCTCCTGTAATGTCTCATCGGCTAACAATAGCCTNCCCGTGGTTAACAATTTGTGTAAATGGTTTACAACATCGTCTGCTTCTAGGGCATGTTCGTTCATTAGAGCATCCAATGCTCCCAATGCGCCTTTTAATACACGTTTATTTCGACCACCTTGTTTTTCCCATTGCCATAAATGGACTCGCCCTCTTATCGCCTCCTCGAGCACATTTTGAATCCCAACTAAAGTGGTTGAGGCAACTAAATTTTGTAGGAGTTTTCGGTCGTGGAGACTTTTTTTCCTCGCCAGTAGTTCTAACAAAAATACAGAACGGCGTAAATTTCCATTAGAAACATGAGCTATATCGCCGATTATACCCCGGACAGGGGCTAAATCCTCATCTTCAACAATTTCATTTAATCTGTTAATTATTATTTCTTTATCCGTTGAAGGTATCCTAATTTGCTGGGTTCTTGAACGCAGAGCATCAATAATTCTTGAAGGNGATCTNGCAGTAAAAATAAATCTGGAGGTTGATGATGANGTTTCCATCATTCGGCGTAAATATGGTTGNCTTTTTGGACCCAAATGATCTGCNTCTTCTATTATTATTATTCTCGAAACNGGGGGCTTACCTTCACTATGGANNTCTCTGTTTTCAATACCCGCTGGAGCGATGTCGCCTTCCTTTGCANTNGTTAGGTTTGNATCNAAAGAATCCAAACTCGCCCTNCCGACAAGTGTATCNCTGGATGTTTTTCCTTCNGGNCGTANAAAATCTTCGAAGGTTTGCATTGCTCCTGATTGCNTNGCTAGATCTCTAGCCTGCAATATATGAGTTGTAGATTCCCAACTTGGCCCAAGTATCTGTCTAGCAACCAATCGCCATGCAGCAGTCTTTCCTACGCCAGAAGGCCCGGCGAGAATAAGGTGAGGAGGGTTTGCTTGTAGTGCCGCTGTTTGTAAATTTTCAATTATGTTGGCAGGTATCGCCAATTGTGAAAATTGACGTGGAGCATGGGTCTCAAGCCAACTAGCCATCATTCGGCAAAGATGGTAAGAGGTCTTTCAACTCATTGGAAAAAGTTAGATTTTTCTTCTAGAGTTCCCCAGATAATCCTGGGCATCAATATATCCGCTATAATCGTCCCTTCCCTTTGAAATTCTAGCATGGATGAAGCCCATCCCGAGGGCGGAAGAAAATGTGATTAATAATGCTAAACCAACGAGAATAAGCATTGCATCTTTTATTGTCGTTGCCGCTTGTTGTTCTGTTGTAGAGGAGGTTTTTGCCAATGTCGAAAATGATGGATCGGCGATAACTATTGTAGACATTTGTAATTCATACTCTCCCTCTATGAATGAAGTATTGAATAGTAAATGGTACACGCCTGGGGCCCAACTTGAGCAATTGAGATTAAGAGGTTGCTCAGAGGCATAAGTCATGTCGCTTTGAGGAGTGCCTGATACTGATACTGACAAATCTGGGCGTGCGCTTGGAACGACCACTTCTACCTGACAAATTAATTCGCCATCTGTATTAATCTCATTAGTCGTGCTTACAAATGCACTAACGTCTATTGCGACATAAGTTAAAGTTTGATTCACTGTATCAACAGATACAAATTCACTTATTGTGTATATTTGACTGAATTCGTTTTCGATTGTTATATTCAAATAATAATCTCCAGACTCCCACTCAGCACATGAGATGTTTGAGGAATTATTGGGAACTGAAACTGGTGCTCCGGCCCAGCTAATTTGTAATGGAGAGGAATTGTCCCAAAAATCGGAAAGTTCGTCGGAAGCAAGTATTGTCATGCTACAATTTGTCATATCGGAATTATAATCCAAAGATCCATGGAATGATTCTGCCAAAAAATTAGTTTGTTCTACAGTAATATTTTCTGGATATTGGTAAAACATATTGGAAGAGTCTGATTCACCTTGAATGTAGAGGTTTATCGATGCGATATAATCGCCTGGGCCCCATGTTAAAAGGTCCATGACGATGTTTTGCTCTTCCCCTATCAATACATTTTGAGTAATCTGCTTTAATGCGGTCAATCCTTCGCTATCTGTAAGTGTGAATTCTATTACAACGTTACTCATTTCCATACTTGTATTTTCTGAAGTTAAATTATACAAAAAATCGATGTTTATCATGTCTGTTAGTTCGTCTGCATCTGAGTCAAATGCATTAGCGGTTTCTTCGTTAGTATATTGTACAGTTACTGATCTTCCAGAGGCGTGGTACTCATCGGTTGATTGAAGAGTACTATCGGCAACAAATAATTGCGAAGGAAGTAGGGACAGTAATAGAATAAGGAATATTAATGAAAATAAATTATTGCCGCCCTTACCTTCGTTTCTAACATCTTTTTCATTTTCTCTTTCGGTGGAAATAAACAAACTCTTGGTTTTATTTCCAAGCATAATTCCAAGTATAAATGAAGCAAAAAGGGTGATATTGAAGGTTGGCGTCCCAGCTTCGCCTTGTATTTTCTCAGTTGATTCTTCTATTTTTTCAGTGCACCCTTGGTTAGAAGAATGGCTTTCAAAGGGGCAGGCATCGCCATATTCTCCTACAGCGTTATCCCCGAAACCATCGCCATCAGAATCTACCCATTGCTGGCTGTTATTGGAAAATGCATCTTCGCTGTCACTCCACCCGTCGCCATCAGAATCTAAACACCCCAATAACCCGTACATACTCAAGCCGTATTCACTTGGGCAATCGTCAGCCCTATTGCCGCTAGAATTATCGCCAAATCCGTCACGATCTTGATCTGTGCTTTGAGTTTGTTCGTGCGGAAATGCGTCCANTGCATCATATGTGCCGTCNCTGTCTGAATCTGGATATGCNGATGCACTAATNGTGAAAAANNCCANAGTTATTGTAAGCAANATCANCCNTTGNAANTTTCTTGNNAANCCCNTNAATGCTGCGCNCATGGNCTAATTAGAATGATTTCATTTTTGAAACCATTGGGNTNTCCTATCGCTTACTCGGCGTTTAGAATCTTGTGNCCAGTNCGGCGGAGTTTTACNAAAATCCTTGTTCCNCAAACCTTGCAAGTCATTGCTGGTTGCCATTTGCCTTCACGGTCGCGAGTAAAGCTTTGAATTGCTCCACAATTAGCACATTTGTAGTCTACTGAAATATCAACCATGATACTCACTTCGTGTTGCGCGACCAGCCTCTCCTCTTTGAATATGTTCATTTTCGCCAAGAAGGTTCATGGGGGTCGCGCGTTAGGCAAAACTCATGCCAGATGCCCCGCTTGTCATCGATGTCATAGACAATGGNGGCCAATGGACTCATCGCGAATGGCGTATGCTGCGATATCTTGGCGTTGATACTCAAATCATCGAAAATAATACNCCATTGGAAGATTTGAGAGATTTGGATGGATTGATATTATCNGGAGGNGCTGCCAGAGTNGGTTTAACTGGNGAANTGGGNAATTGTGGAGAATATCTCAGTTTNNAAATTCCAATTTTAGGTATTTGCGCGGGCCACCAATTTATGGCGAGNTTTTACGGAGGAGATGCTCAAGAGGCGCCTAAACCNGAATTTGGAGCAATGGAAATTACATTACGAGATGGTGGCGGGAAGATTTTCGCCGGCACCNCAAATACTCAAACTGTATGGGAAAGTCATAATGATGAAGTAAATTTNGTCCCTGANGGATTCAAGATTACNGCATCTAGTAGTTCGTGTGAAGTNCAAGGNATGGAAAATGACTTAGGCAATCGTTTCGGTTTGCAATTTCACCCAGAAGTCAACGACTCCGAATTTGGTAAAGAGATGTTTGAAAACTTCGTAGAAGTCTGTAGAATTGCTCGATTAAATCGATAATTATACCTTCAAATTAGCCTGCCGTGCTAACAATACGATTTGCATGCTATGTTCGAGCATTGCTGCGTTTGCCCANGCATCATCCAAGTCTTTACCTACACAATATGCTCCAAATCCTCGGATCACTACGCACTTCATTCCCCCTTGCTTAAGCGCATCAGCGGTTTGACGTAAGAAATCTTCAGGGTTGTCNTCATCNGGATCTACAATGATTATCTTNCCAAGCATTTTCTTACCAGCATCGTCTATCGGNGTGCATAATATCAGGTCTTTCTCACAACTTACTGTAGTTGTATAAGCGCCATGCATGTGTATACAAGCTGCAGGNCCTCCTGTTTCCAATGAAATTGATGCTAATAACACTTCTAANACTCGCCAATCGCTTGGTGCTTCTTCAGGGGCGCCTTGCCCAAGTCTAGCGCCCGTAATTCCTCTTTCATCTAATCG
Source organism: Methanobacteriota archaeon (assembly GCA_002706615.1). Classification (GTDB taxonomy): domain Archaea; phylum Thermoplasmatota; class Poseidoniia; order Poseidoniales; family Poseidoniaceae; genus MGIIa-K1. The sequence continues at coordinate 643 of PALS01000024.1, read as the reverse complement.
GGGAAGAAGGGTGTCCTGTTTGGTTGAAATCATAACGCCNGGCATACCTGGATGNAGCATTGCTATTGTCCCCATATTNGCGCGAACAAGTTGTTCTCGATCCAATTGTCTTGCGAGACGAGACATGTCTGCAACTAGATGGTCTGGGACTACTATATCTGCGAACACNGCNGGAGGCATAGGAGGNTTTTCTAAATCCTCAATCACTTCNGCCGCACCAGTTAGTGACTTTCGCAGGCTATTGACCTCTCCTGATAAGCGGATTACTTCNGTTTCTGCNGCTTTNGCACGGTTTGAAATATTAGGGTCGATAGTAGACGCTTCAGATATNTCTNTTGCCGAGTCTTCATCTAAGGAATCTTTCTCTGGAGTTTCTGCTTCGACGGGGTCTTCTTCAGCCTGTTCCTCTTCGNCGGGNTCTTCCTCTGGANTTTCTTCTACTGGAGTTTTTACAACCAACTCTTCTNCAGCTTCNTCCTCTACTGGCTCTTCCTCTACTGGCTCTTCTGGAANATTCTGTTGTGNTTTTTCNCCTGGAGNTCCGCTNGGTGGTCCGCTAGGTGGTCCGCTAGGTGGTCCGCTGGGTGGTCCGCTGGGTGGTCCGCTGGGTGGTCCTCTTGGAGATGGTGTCGACTCTTCTATG
>PALS01000023.1 GCA_002706615.1 Methanobacteriota archaeon | reverse complement strand
ATTCTTCTTGGGCTGTTTTTTGGGCAATACCTGAACCCATGTTGCCGGCGCCGATGATTGCTACACTCTGTACAGGCTGCATATCGACTGCCACCCCAAACCCCTCCATGAAGTCAGCGGCGATTTGAGATTAATCAGAATAAGGAATCATACGCTTCAATAAGGCGTATCGACCAACTTTGGATTGAGAAATCTTCAGCACGTGCTCTAACATCAACACTCTCATCTCTCAACTCAAGAATCGCAGTCCTCCACATTTCTAAATCGTCATGAGGTAGGATGTGATGTTCTAATGGAATTTCATTATGGGCAGGAGCATTGGCATATGATTTGGTACAGTGGACTCAACCTATCTCTTTGCAATTTCCTCCTGAAGAGGGAGAAATTCTTGGCGTACTTTGGTTGGTAGATGAATGGGAAACCACAACTCCCGGAATTAGCGATTGTGAAGACATGCCTCCAGCAAAGAAGGTTGAAGGAGAGATTTCATCTCATAGTGACCAACAACATGCCGAAGATATCGAAAGGATAAGAGCCTCTATTACTCAAGGAGAATTATATCAATTGAATTTAGGAAGAACTTGGAATGCACCTTTAGGAGAAGAGCCAAGCACGATTTTCCATCGCTTAGCACACAATAATCCAGCCCCCTTTTCGGGATATATTGAAGCGGCTGATTTAGGACTGGCAATCGCTTCATGTTCGCCTGAAATATTGCTCGAAGTGAAGGGTACTGAAGTGATGACTGCTCCCATTAAAGGAACGCGTCCTCGTGGCTCAGACCCCGACCAAGAATCATTGCTAAGAAGAGATTTAGTTCACGACCAAAAAGAACGTGCTGAACACAGAATGCTTGTAGATCTAGAACGAAATGATATCGGTCTTGTAAGTAAACCTGGTACGGTTAAGCAATGCAGATTTGATGTTGAAGCATACGCTAATGTCCAACATTTAGTAAGTCAAGTAAATGGAGAATTATCAGAAGGAAAGGATGGAATGGATGCCTTTCAGGCATTGTTTCCAGGCGGTAGTATAACCGGTTGTCCAAAGACCGTTGTATGCGCTGCAATAGATGAACTGGAGCAGAAGCCACGCTCTTTCTGGACCGGCTCGATGGGATGGATAGATGTTCATACCGGTGAAAGTACATGGAATATTTTGATTCGTACTTTGGAGGCGAGATGGACTACTGATGGCTGGCATGGTACAATAATGGCGGGTGGTGGGATCACGATAGAAAGTCAACCAGAAGCCGAGGTTGCAGAAGCTATCTGGAAAGCCGCTGCTCTACGGAGAGCATGTGGTTGGTTAAGTCATGATGCAAAATTATTGCCAAAGGGTGAATTAGGAATTTATCCACTTTATCTTGAACAAAAAACCGAAGAACAACTTACAAATTACGGACTTAAGATAGCCTTTATCGATAATTTAGATTCTTTTTCACAAAATATTGTTCATGCGATTATAAGCCATGGGTGTGAGGTTGAGGTCTTGGATGGAAGAGGACCCATTGTCGAATTAAATCATGATGCAGTGATAATCGGGCCAGGGCCTGGACGACCTGAAATTAGTGCTATAACAATGGATATTGCCAAGAAATCTCTTGAAAACGAGATTCCAACACTTGGAATTTGTTTGGGTCATCAGGCTCTTGGTTTAGCTGATGGAATGAGTTTGATTGAAAGTCCATATGGACCGGTGCACGGCGTACCTTCAAAAATTAAATCAATCGATGGTGGACTTTTAGCCAAAGGAGAAACCGTCATGACGCGTTATAATTCTCTAGTACTATCTGGCAACCCTAATTCTCTAACAATTACCTCTACTGATAATACAGGTTTACTTCCAATGGCAATTACAAACCAAGAAAAACAAATCTATGGAGTACAATTTCATCCTGAATCCATTGGTTCACCAGAAGGGATGGCTTTGCTAGGTGAATTTTTGCAAAGAGCAGCGCATTGTTGAAGAATGGGCGGCGTCTGGATTGCTTCATGCCGACCTGTAGACACTGCTTCGGTGTTTATCCGCGTGGACAATTTATCCATGGAAATGGGCCACGGGCACAAGTATGTGTCAGATGCGGAGTAGAAATGGGATTNGTAACTAAAGAAGAGGCTGCTTCACTGTATGACGATAGTACAAGGAACGCTCGTTTCTCGGCTATTGCACGACGCTGGGCTCCTTTGATGTGGTTGACTATTTTGTGGACTGTTTGGATTGTTTTCCTAAAGGGCGTCGACCCATGGGGCCTTTATTCACTAATTTTGCTAGCTCTTTGCACTTTAGCTCTACCGTTTTTCATGATTTTTTATTCGTCAAAATACATGGCGGTAATGGCGCGCCTAACACCATACTATGTTCGCCCTCCAGGTCACTGATCTAGGACTTAGCGTGGATTTTGATAACATCATTGTCGCTACATTCGTGCTCAGCACCAACGATTCTTCTACTCCGTCCATCAACTGCTCGGATGAAACCATCTCCTAAATCGGTGTGAACCTTGTATGCTAATGCCTTAGCTTCAATTTGGTCTGGAACAACAAAGGCATCGGGCAGTATTCTACCGTCTCCATCTTTCCAACTTCCTTCATCGGCTACAGGATAGATCACTACGTGTCCTAATGCATCGAACAATACCTTGCTAATCAATTGGGCAACACCAGTCCCTCCTGCNGCTGAAAGTTTGTCTTTCATCGAGGAAAGTGCCTTTTGTTGTGCATCGTTTAATTGAGCATTCTCATCAACACTGAAAGTATCTGCACCGGGGGAATATTGAATCATATTACCTGAATCTGCTCTACGTAATGCAAGTTCCATATCCGCCATAGTCGGGATTACCATTCCATTGGATGAAATTGCATCCCACGGAGTGCCTTTGGCTGAATCTGCTTTATTTGCGGCTATGTGAATGGGGAANAATTGCTTGCGAATATATTGCGCTAGAGAATCTATACGCTCATCATCCCATAACCAGGGATTATCTAAGTCGCCCCATTGGTTTCTAAAATCATCAACAGCGCTCAAAATATGAGAGTTACTAGCACCCAATCCAGTGAATCTTTCATGTAAAAATAACGTGAAGCCTTTGTTACCTTCAGCCTGAACTCGTCTTGCGCCACGACTCCACCCGTCTCTTAGTAAACCGCCAATCCAAGCATCTAATTCGTTTGTAAGGAATGATGTCTCTTCACGCAGTGATGATTCTACATCATCTACTGCTGCTATGGGGTTGCCTTCAATATCAGTTAATCCCGCTGCATCTACAACCTGAATCAATGCATCACAATTTGCTAAATCTGAAAGGAAGGCATTACCTCTTCCTCTGCCTTCTGAAGCCCCAGGAACAAGACCCGCGACATCGACCAAAAAGGTCGGAACTAGTCTTGTATACCCGATACAAGAACCGGTTCTAGGCTCGCATATGCTACCCTTACGTTCATCATCGGCTGAGACTGGTTCTAAACGACCTTCCTCTTCCAGTCTCTTTCTGAGATCCTTACATGGGCAAGGCAAAGGAGCAGCGATGAAGGCGACTCCTACATTGGGGTCAATAGTACAAAACGGATAATTCGCAATATCGACTTTCGCTAAGGTTGCTGCAGAGAAAAAGGTCGACTTGCCCACATTGGGCTTGCCAACCAATCCGATTCGCACTTACATCACGCCTTGGTTATTCGCTCGACTAGGTCTGCTTTGGTACCAGATGTATCAAGACCCATAGATTCGGCAACAGAAACTAATTCTGCTTTCTTCATTTTCTTTAATTCAGATTTTGAAGGTGCTTCGATACTGGAATCTTCGGCTTCCTCTTCGGCTTCCTCTTCTTCTTCAGCCTCTGATTCTGCCTCCTCGTCATCCTCTACCTCTACAGCTTCTTCTGCCTCATATGGCACAAACTCGATTCCAAGTTTGTTACGAATATTTAGCAAAGCAATATCCAGTTCGGGTAGGTTGATTTTACCATCACTATTGATGTCCATAATACCAACCAACTTTGACACGTCCCATGGAGGTAAATCTGCAATGTCAGCGACTCGTAGAGCATTAGCGAATTCGAATAAGTCCATCTCGCCACTGTCATCAACATCAGCCCAAGCGAAGAATTGAGCGGTTGTGGTTCCTCGACCACATAGCCACTTGGTTAATTCTACTAGTTCCTCATCGAATAATTCTGCAGGGAATTCATCGACCTCATCGTTGTGAAGATCTGTGGCGACTTCTATTATTGTACTTCCACCTTCACTCTCTTCTTCAGAATCGCCAATCGTTAGAACTGTATCAATGCCAACTCCTCGGCCCAATAGGTCTCTAATCGAAGTTGACCCTTCAACTAAATTGTAAGTTGATACATCACTGCTAACGCTGATTCCATCTGCGATTCTTGTCCCAGATAATAATGTCTTTACAACCGCTATACCAGCGAAAATGAATCCTATTGTTACACCATAGAATGCAAAGGCTCCAGTTAATGCAAAGTCAGCAACCGCTGCAGCAGAATCCTCATGACCAGCCTCAGTTAATGCATTAGAACTCCAATCTGTCATCAATGAAAGAATTGTAGACATCAAGCCACCTATGATTACTAGCCANGTTGCCCAACCAGCCGCACCTTCCAATTTACGAGATGCAACAAGCGGATATGAGTGGAATAGAGCCGCTAGACAAAACAATCCACCCACTGTGTAAAGGAATCCCATATTTGCTGTATCAGCGATATTAGAAGAATCTCCAGCTCCAACCATAACATTGAGACCGGTAAAGAAACCAAGGATTGCAAATAATGGAAGTAGCAATATTCCTGCTGTTGCAGCCAAAGCGCCAGGATTGGTAATTACAGCACTAGCATTACCTCGCATAGTAGCGATCAAGTTGCTCGAACCAGCAATTATTGGGAACATTCCTAATGTTACCAAAATCGCTGCAATAGATTTTGTCAAATTATCTGCATGTCCTGCTTCGCTAAGGAAGAATGGAGGGATTGAAAAGAATAGCAGGAGCATAGAACCTANAGTAAGGCTTCCAGACCAAATCGGNTTACCNGATACATGAGGTATGACGTGGTATCCTACTGCAAACATGAGTGCCAAAGGCACCCAGCCGTTTGCGATTATATCTGCAATCCATACGGTTGAAGTAGCACCTAAAACTTCGCCAAATACAGAGGCTAGTCTGCTAAACAATAACGTTGTAAGAGCCAAAACTANGAACCAAGATGATACNCCAATAGGTGCATTATCTCTACTTCCAAGTGTGATGTAAGCGTTAACTATCAAACTCATAATCAATCCAGCAGATACTAAACCATATAGCGCCATTTCAAAATTGCCGACTGTGAAATCTAGCCAGCTTCCCAAAAGAGGTAGGAATAGTCCAAACATGGTTTGTCCAAACCAAGCGATNGCCATCAGAGATAGATTTGCTTCACTGGCCATTTGTCCGTTAGTAGAACGAGCATGTGCGACCAATGCACCACCAAGTAGTATTGAGAATACTGCTGTAGACATAGCAACATGATTGAAATGAGCCATTGCNCTNCCGTCATCCCAACCCCAACCAATGTTGGAAAGTGAATCTAAAGCAGTAGGGTCGTAAGAATGCCATGCTGAAAGAAAACCGCCAATACCTGCTAGAATTANCCAGAATACTCCCATTTGCATCCAAGTCTTAGCCCCAGAGCCCTTTTCATTTTGGAATAGAGCAGCGGCTGGACCTGGTGCTTTTTCCAATAAAAACATTCCAAATTGCCTCAAAGGTGCTGACATTTCTCCAAAGCCCTTTTGGGTATAATTTGAAATTAAAAATAGGAATATTACGAGTAGTGTGCCTGTTGTGATTATTTCGCTCATTCATCACACCTCCTAATCTGAAACTACCCCTGCAAGCATGTTTGCCACTATGGCGCCAAGACCTGCCAATATTCCAATCAAATAATACCAAATCCCGGAACCACCGAGGTTATCCATGAATGGGATGATTTGTGAAAGCACAGGAATATTATCCATTCCAAATATNTTGATCGACATACCCAGTAGCCCGATTAGCCCGACACCTAAAATTGCAGTAATAATACGAGAAGTAGGAGGTTCAGCATTACCTTCGCTAACNTCTGGCAGTAAAGAATTATTCAACATTAAATCACCTTGACCCCGTAGGGGTCAGTTCTCCCACTCGCAGTACGGTGATAAAGATTCACTAAATTGAAACTAAGCGTATGGCAAAAAATAGTTCACGGTGAACGTAGATGCGCCATTGTATCGCCTCTTCTGTTTTTTCCAACTCCNAGAGGAATTGGCATACTTCTATCCATTTTTATTTCGTTCTCCCAAACAGATTTGCAATGACAATCCAGACCATCCAATTCCTCTATCTCCCCGCTTACAGAATATCTTTCAATCGCTGCAACCACCTCAGCATCACAACTTCCGCAGTTGTGGGCTCCACGAACTTTGCCACCTGCAGTAGGATGGATTATCAAGCGAGCAACTTTGTCTGCTGAACTATTTCCACCATTTGTTGGATGTATTGTAGGGTGGACATCGTGAATTAATTGGACGAGAGACCAAAGCCAAGGTGGCCTATACTCATTATTTCGAAACAGACGATCGATGACTGTTCCTTTCTGAATATTCATTGGATTTACCGAAATTTCATCCGACCGCTCAGCAACATCCCTTATCCATTGAGCCCCATGAATCAAAGCATCCCCTTCACTCATGAATGGGGGTTTAAACATCAGATAGGTCTTCACTCTCAAGTTGAATTTTCTAAGGTTTTCAACCGCGCGGTCCCACGATTTTATTGTGAATCCTTTGTTCACATGAAATCTTAGAACTTCATCATCATATGCTTCCAAACCAATCGCAACTGAGAATTGAGGATTTATTGAAGTGGCCCATGCCAATTTCTTTTCTGTCATTTGCTCAGTTCTACTTTCTACAACTAATTCTTTACCCATCTCTTTGCAATCTCGAAGAACGGTTTCTTGGAAATCCACCGGTATCTCTCGGTCTTCTAACAGACTACCAGAAGTGTATACTTTCACCATACCCATTTGATCGAAATCGTCAAATCTAGCAAGCGCTTTTTCCCACTGTGAATGTAGGTCTGCAGAGGTTATGTCATCTCTTGTATCGTTAAAATATCCACAAAATGTACAGCCGCTTGACCACCACCAATGGCAGCCCTTAGTTCGTAAAATTACGGTTAAAGCGGTTGTTGGAGTACCATCTGCTAATGTTTCAGGAGTGTAGTAAACAGTAGCCGGGTGTTTAGCATCAAATGATTGTTGTTTTTCTATCGCCCAAGGCGTATTGGCAGGAGCTTTGACCAAATCATGAATGCGAGCTGGACGCTTGTCCTTCGCTCCAGCCATAGTCAATCTGACATCTGCCATATTGCGGGCTGCTCGCCTCGCGTGTTTGAATCTCTCGCTCAAACTAGAGTTTCGTTAAAGAAATCTACCAATCTCTGTTCATACAAGTCGGTATGAGTCAGCATCATAGTTGCGTGTTCATCGGTTTGGTTTTCGCCAATTACATCAAAAACAATTTGTGAATCGCTAAACCAGCATTCTACATGACCCTCTAAACCGTGAGTTTGCGCCTCTTCACACATCGAAATACCATGGTGTACTTTCACCCTAGGGTCTTGGTTACCATGAACAACATACATGTGACGGTCTCCTATCTCTGTAGCTGCTGAAAGTGGAGAAAGTTTGACTAAATTTTCACCTGTTTTTATTTTACCTGCAAAGACACCTGCGCCTCCAAGGAAAGTTGGTAGTCCTTGGTACTCTAACTCTTCTTCGATTATTTTCTGCATATCTGAGAAGCCTGAATCTAGCCAAACTGAATTGAAGCGCTTATCTTGCGAGAAGGTGATAGCAGCGGTTCCCGCTCCCATCGAAGTCCCAAATAAACCAATTTTCCCTTCTTCTGCACCATGTTCAGAAAGTAACCAATCATATACCGCTCGAACATCCATCCATTCTTTCTGACCTGCTGAAACCCTATTATCCTCAATCGATGATTGACCATGATCTCGTAAATCAAATACTACGATATTGAATCCCGCTTTTGCCAGCATTCCAGAAGGAAGGAGTATTGAGCCACCTGCTTTACATCCTCGTAAACCATGAACAAAAATCACCCACGGCATCGATTCATCTTGTTTTAGATACCATGCTGACAATAGTAGGTCTTCGCCCTCTACTTCTATTGAAGCAGAGTGGTAACCTGGCCACCAATATTGAGAAATATTTTCCATTATATTCGAGGTTATATTTTCTTGATAAGTCGCTAGATTTAGAGGCACTCTCTCCCTTAACGGAGCGAATTCATCTGGTGAATTCTGTTCAAAATTACCATTGCATTCTGTATCCGTTGCTGCTACGATATCATATACTTGGACTCCAGCAAAATAATAACCGTAGGGTAGTAAAAAAATTATCATCAAACCAATTGATAACAAATCCTTTCTCACTGTTCCACCTCTTTGTATATGATTGAGGAACCTGCTTTGACAAATTCGCCCTTAGGATGGTTAGCATCTCCATCCTCTGCAGATACAACGCATACCTCAAATTTACTAGCTGGAACTCTAACATCTACTCTACTACCGAGTCTAATCATTCCAAATCGTTGACCACGCCTCATTTCGGAACCTTCTGATGCCCAAGGAATAATTGTTCTTGCCAATGCACCTGAAATCTGCATTACTTCGACCAATAGTCCATCTTCACGTTCGAATAAAGTTCGTACCCTTTCGTTGAACTCACTTTCCTTACGATAAGCTGCAACAAATGGTCCCCTGCGCTTTCCCTTTCCAGTTCTGTGCTCCATCCTAGTTATTTTTCCAGCAACTGGTGCACGATTTACATGAACATCCAATGGTGACATGAAAATTGCAATTCTCCAGACATCATTTTCAGATTCCTCTCCGGCAGGGACTGGTTCATATCTTTGCTCAGTAGAAAATGTCAGAGGTTTCTCGCAAGGTTCAGGGAACCAAGTGCCAGTGAATTCATCCTCTTCCGATTGGTCCATTTCTTCTTTCGAAGGTCTTCGCCCTGTAGCCCTTTCGCGTTTAGCAAACATAACATGACCATCTGCCGGAGATACAATCAATCCTTTCTCTTTGGGAATTGGTCTGTCGGGGTCTCTCCAAAAATTAGCAAAAAATGCTGAAATCATCAGCATCAAAATTCCGAGACCAGGGGCTATTCCCGAAACGGGGTCTACTAGCCATCCAACCAGAATAAAACTGATCCCCATTATTGCAGGAGTGATTACAGGCAAGACTCCGCCTCTGGCCAACAGAGCCACGGGCTCTCACCTCACTGGTCTTCCTCAGAGCCTTCTTCAGAATCCTCTTCTGAATCCTCTTCTGAATTTTTAGCAGCGAAATCTGCTGCTGCCGCTCCAAGTTCACTACCTTTGAGGTAGCGGTTACCGTCCATATCATAGGACTTTGCAAATTCAATAAATCCTTCTCGATCTGTAATTCCATTCTTTTCCATTACGCCATCAAGTACACTATCAGACCACTTCCACTCGTCTTCTTCATCGTCATCGCCTGATGATTCTTCAGCCGCTGATGATGCCTCTTTAGGCTCTATAGCATCGATTTCTTCCGCTTCCTCGATTGTCATTTCTGCAGCTCTTGCTTCAACCATCTCTTCCATACGTTCGCTGATTGCACGTCCCATATGCTGAGATTGGCGCTCTGATTCTACTGCTGATTCAATTAAGTCGTAACGCTGCTTGATTGCTTTGTTGAGGTCTTCGAATAGAGACATGTGCGCCATGTACCATTCATCACGTGTCTTCAATTCAACAACCGCCAATCGTAAATCATTATCTAATTCTTCAGCAATAGAGAATACCTTGCCCAAACGATCTTTCTCACGGGCATACTTTTCTTCCATNTTCTGAAGTTCCGGCTCGAGGTGTTCTACCTGTTTGCTGGTCTTTGAAGCCTTGAGTTCTAAATCTCTAATTCGAACATCTTTCTCAGCTAATAGAGCCTCAAGACCTTCTTTAGTGATTTCACGTTCTACGATTTCTTTCTCTAAAACTTCAATCTCGGCCTTTGTATCGAGTAACTCTTTTTCTTGCTGCTCATAAGCAGCATATAACTTGAGTAAACGGTCGGTTTCTTCGCTTAATCGCTCTTCAAGATCCTTGATTTGGGTCTCTGGTGTGATAGTTCCAGTATCGGTCATGTTTCTCACCTAAGGCTACGCCTTCCTACTGACCGACCTATCCTCTACATATCAAGCCGACGGATTAATTCTCAATTAAACAATGATTGAGATATAGTATCAAAGCGCGTCGGTTGCTTCTACTAAATGGCGAGCAATGCTTACTTCGCCCATCGAATGGCCGGAATCTGGAACTAATATTAGTGTACTATTTGGTAACACTTTGTGTAACTCCCATGCACTTTTTGCTGGACATACNACATCGTATCTCCCTTGNACTATTGTAGTAGGTATTTTTTCAATGATTTTTGAATTTTTCAAAATATATGCTTCTTCAACAAAAATAGCGTTNATGAAATANTGNCATTCTATTCTGGCAAAGGCCACTGCGAAATCTAAATCCTCTGCCTTTTCAACATAACTAGGGTCGGGGAAAAGCCGACTTGTNGCCATCTCCCAACGAGTCCATTCTCTTGCAGCTGCNCTTCTAACCTCTACATCATCACTTGTCAATCTNCTATAATACGCCGTGATTAAATCGGATTGCTCTTCAAGAGGAATATGTTGTTTGTATGGCTCAAAAGCATCTGGGAAAATATGACTCGCTCCGTCTTGATAAAACCAATGCAGTTCACTTTTACGACACATGAAAATCCCTCTAAGCGTCATNCTCAATACTCTTTCAGGATGAGATTGAGCATAAATCAAAGATAAGGTAGAGCCCCACGAGCCNCCAAATACGTGCCATTCTTCCAGACCAAAATGCTCTCTCAGTGCTTCTAAATCTGAAACTGATGCATGGGTGTTGTTATCCTCGAGTTCGGCATACGGAGTAGATTGTCCGCAGCCACGTTGATCAAANTGAATTATATCGAATTTTTCAGGATTGAAGTATCGACGATATGATGGCTGACTNCCGCCACCAGGGCCTCCATGAATTACAATTACAGGAGCTCCTGCAGGATTACCGCTCCTTTCCCACGCAATTGTATGTAATTCTGTTACTTTCAAACTACCAGTAGTATGAGCATCTATCTCCGGATAAAGTATCTCCTCGATTGTCTGACTTGAGTGTTGCATAAAGTCTCCAAGGAAACTCAGAACATGTGCCTTTCTATCCAATCACACGGTTTATTGACGGCTTTCATCAGGGTTATTTCATGGCGATGGATGCTACTGACGTATTTTCACAATGGGCCCTTGCTGGCAAGGATGAAGGAATGGAAAGAGGCCATGCTCCATCAGTTTCGCAAATGTTGGACCTAGTACTACCCAAAGTCCCAGAAGATTTCGAAGCNATTGATTTGGGGTGTGGTAACGGATGGGTCGTTCGTTTGCTATCCAAATTAGGTGCAACTCATGTCGAAGGAGTTGATGGGTCNTTAGAAATGATNGAGAAAGCGAANATNACCGATTCAAATGGAATCTATTCACATGGCTTACTACCTGATTGGANGCCTNCTCAAAGATTTGATTTAGTCCATAGCATGGAGTTTCTATACTANCTGAAAGACCCAGAAGAGATGTTNNCACTAATTCATGATGAATGGCTAAAAGATGGAGGTTTTTTGGTTGCTGGAGTTGATCATTATGCAGAGCATGAAGATTCTTTAGGTTGGCCAGAACATGTAGGCGTACACATGACTACGCTAACTATCGAGGAATGGACAAGTGCAATGTCAAAAGCAGGTTTCTGTGATATAGAAATCCATCAAGTCGCTAAGAAAGAAGGATTNCCTGGGACTTTGGTCATGCTTGGTCGGANNTCTCGTTAGATTGTTGTAAAGCGATTGNCCCCGAAAAGAAAAGACAGGCTTTACAATTATCCGGATCTGAGCATTGAGGCGGTTCATGACCGTCTTCAACCGCAGAAATATAACCCATCCAAGAAATTAATTCCTTAAGGTCTAGTTTTGCTTGTTCATATTCTGAATCATGCATTCTAATCATTCTGCCCGANGCTGCAACTAGGATTGCTGGAGGTAACACTTTACGTTGTTCTGATGCTTTCTTATTACGCTCGTTCTCTTCCAGAGCTAAGCAATACAAAGTCAACTGTAAACGGTGTTCTGCTAGGATTTGTTTTTCTGAATCACTTTCTGCATAAGGTGAGTCTGGGTTATCGACAACTTGTAAGGGATGCCCATCATTAGGCGCTTCTCGGTTGTAACCTGAAAGACAGCCCTTTGTCTTAGCATCAACCACCTGTAAGCAACCCTCGCCATCACTATTTCTAAGAGCTAAAACCAAATCTGCTCTACCATCGAAGATTGTATGGATTTCTTCTACCATGACCAAGGGATACCCACCTCTAGGAGACCAACTTTCTCTAACTAGTTCGTGTTTGGATTTACTGACTAGGTTAAATGGCAATTCAGTTCGTAATCCTTCAACAACCATTCCATCAAATTCACCACCTTGAGTTAATTTTCCTAGAACTCCACTATCTACTAATTTGGCAAGATGTAACATTCTTGAACGAACCCTCTTGGTCATTTGTGAATCGCTGAATGAAGATTGGGCTAGAACTTCATCAAAGGTATCACTATCCAACAACCGATTTGGTTGAGATTCAGTCCAACTAGCATCCAATCCTTTACTTGTAGTTGCAGGATTAGCTAATCCAATCTCTAGCAATCTATGGAATAGTGAACCAAACTCTGTCGCTGAAGGCCAAAAATCATCCTTTGTTTTAATCGGAATAAAATTAAGTGGTTCAGAACGCCAATTTAGACGCATAGCAAGCCAATGTCTCCTACGACAATTCCAAGCAGCATCTAACGAATGCGAGGGAAGGCCAATCTCATGAACTATTTTTCGTGGCTTTCTTTTGATTGATGTTGTTTTGGCATTTCCAATTGCCTCGATTCTATTCTGCCATTTTTGTAATGGTGATTGAATGGCTTTGGAATCAAAACATGAAGGGTGATGGAATATTGCGATTCCATCAACACAATCGCTAGGTAAAAATCCATTATCGATTAGTGTACTTGGATCAAAACGTAGAACCTTGCCCGTTTGTTCTAAACCACCGCTAGACCATGTACAATCTTCATTACCCGCGACAATAGAGGCATGGGCAAGTCCATCTAGCAACATATATCCCATATTTTCTCGAGCTTTTCCTCTATTCAATTCTAAATATCCATCAGAAGCAATCTTAGCACCAGAACCTGGTGAACCAACCACTATAACTCGGTCTCTAGCCCTAGTTAAAGCGACATAAAATTGACGACGCCTCTCCGCTAGCCTTTGACCTTCGTCCATCTTAGATGCTAGAGCCCATAGGCCACTTTCTGGTTTCTTAACACCTCTCCAAGGATGGATTCTACCTGCTATCATTTCGGGTGTAACCAATACGTTGTCGCTTGCAGACAGGCTTGAATCGCTAATACCGATTTTGAATAAATCGTAAAGAACGACTACCGGTGCTTCTAATCCCTTCGAGCTGTGTATTGTCAAAACCTGAACCGCACCTGCAGTTCCGTCAGAGGTGCTCTTAGGTCCATCATCACCTAAATCTGCTAATTCTCTAAGTCGTAGTTGTGCTAAAGCAGCATCTCCACCTTCCTTATCCAAAATTCTCTCAAATAATGAAAGCCAATTATTGACATCTTGTCTATCCCCTTCCCTTGGAAATGTTCTGAGTAAATCTGAATGGTCGATTGCAGTAATAATAGCATTGAGAATATCGTTATTGTAAACCATATCTGATATTTTTTCTAAAAGAGACTTTAATTCTGGCGTTGGAGATACGCTCGCCAATCCTAATATCTGATTTCCTGTTGATTGTGATAAATGCTCATTGAGGGTTGAATCGTCTAATCCCATCAAGCATGACTGGCCNACTGCCAATGCTGCAGCTCTATCATTAGGAGCGCANGCTAGCCATAGTAAAGACATCAAGGGCTGGACCGCTGGCCTATGTAACAAAACGCCTTGCTTATCAGCAATGGCNGGTATTCCATGCTCCTCTAGAACATTTAGAATATCTGGAATTCTNCTCCTTGAAGATACTAAAATCATAATGTCCTCCGGCAATACTTGGTGTTNGATACCACCTACCTCTTTCCATGAGTCATTAACAGAGTCTCTAACTCGAACNCCCTCGCCATTTACTAGTGAAACTAAGCGTTTAGCCAACAATTGATTTGATAAATCACGATTGGTTGAGTCTATATTTTCAAATGGATTTATTGGAATATTGAGATCTTCNGGTATTTCTGTTATCTCGGTACGGGCTGGTAAAATCCACTCAAATGCTGCTTCTCTTTGTGAATCACGACCCGGTAGTAAATCCTGTGATTCAGCATGCCATGGNCCGGGTAAAGTTTGNTGGCGAGGTGAAAAGGTATCTTGGAATATGTAATTCATTGTGTTCATCAAAAGAGGTAGAGTACGATGGTTAGTNCTCATCTCAATGTGACCCTCTGTACGTTTCTTTATCGCAGAAGGCTCGAGTTTTGATTGACCATCGCTTTTTTCCAAAGAGACCCACTCTTCTCGTTTAGAATCCTCTGATAACAATTCACTTGAACGGATGAAACTAGAACCTAATCCCCCTTTACCCGGGATTGGACGAGGGTCTCTAGCAAACCCTGACTTTTTCAGATCATCAAGACGGTGTTCCATTACTNCCTCGTCGACATTGATTTTGCGAATTANTTCTACAGCCCTTCGCATTACTGTAAGTTCTGCTTGACGGAATCGATAGATGGATTGTTTCATATCGCCTACAATGCAAATCGTCGGNTCTAATTCTCCAGCAGGAGGTCTNAGCTCTTCGGATTCTAAATGNCGNCGCCCCCATAAGCGAGCTAATAATCGGAAATGCTGTGGATTTGTATCTTGATATTCATCGATAATGAAGGCTCTATAACCACGCCTTAAATCNCGTAGAATTGTGATTCTTCGCATCAAATCTTCATGCACATCAGATTTATGCTCACAGGCCATAATCGCTCTTTCAAGATGGTCGTCTTGCCATGGTTTATCCCCTATTGAATCTAGAGCATCTATTACTTTAGACGGGTACCAAGTTCTACAAACCGATGGACATCGAGTCAATAATAAATCTTCAGCAAANCGATGCATGTCATCATAATCAGTAACTCCTTCTAATGATTTTAAGCGGGTNAAAATTTCTTGAACTCCGGTGTTAACCGTGAATAGATCTTGTATTACTTCAATCTCTAATTCCGTTGTTAATCTCATCGCTCTATCAACGGGTAATTCAGGTAATTCTGTATCCAATCTTGGAGGATGAGCATATTGACCCTCAATAGGGTCAGGGTCNGAAATTTGGGGATTNAAAAGGAATGATGCGCGCCCTATAGTCCTCAACAATAGACCGTTAGAAGTGTTCATCAATGCACGNATTTGTAATGAAATCGCNTCTGCATTGNTGGNAATCATTTCTTTGACATCCTTATCCATCNCCTTATTCGCTGTCTTGGAAAGTATTCCTGAAGGCCACTTTTCGCCACNTGGAGGACAAGCTCTTGATAGAGGCTTACATTGGATTTTGTTTAGATGGTCTGCNGGTGCTATTGCGTGNGAAACCAGCCAAATCCATTGTAGGCGCCAAATCTGGTCTTCAGAGTTGAGATTGCATAAATATTGGACATATCTAAAGCGAGTCATCCCGTCAATTCTATCCGCACCTGTGACGAAGTGGCATCCTCCGTCTAACCAATTTTCTACCCATTCCTCAATTAGAATTCTAAACTCCATATACCAATTATCAAGTAAATCTATGATAGGACTCAAGAACAGATGATCGAGGTCTTCGGCTGAAATATTTCGACCTTTATTACCCATCGATCGAGAGGCTTCTTCCACGAATAACGAACGCTTCATTAGACCTCTAATTACTGTAGAAGATGCCGTTTGCCCTCCCAATCTTACTGAAAGTCGNTCTCTCGCTTCTAAAAATTCCTCGATATCTCCGCTCATTCCAACTTCGATTGCATCGATGCCTTTCTGGAGGCGCCAAGCAGTACGTATTGCTTCTTCGCGAAGTAAAATTGCTCCTTCCTCATCGACTTGTTCGATTCCAGGGTTGTCACAAACTAAACCAATCCAAGGTGAGACGATTGAAGAAAGAAAGGCATCGATTGTAGAGATCGGCGCATCCTCCATTAGAGANAGCAACATTTCTACATCCCCTTGGTCTGAAATTCTTGTGTCGTGGATTCCTCTTTCATCCCCCTCTGAAGGGGGAGCTGCGCGTAGAGATGCAATCAACCTACGAATCCTACCTTTTAGTTCGGCAGCGGCTTTGCGAGTGAAGGTAATAGCCACAGTCTCTGTTGGAAGTAGTCCTTGCCAATCCTTTAGAGAAGTCCTTTCTCTTGCAGGACAACGGATTGCTCCCATGCCTTTGAGAGGGACTCTAGGTGCAGGCGGAAGAAGCCTAGTGGCTCTTTGATTGTNAGAGAGGATGTGTTGAACATACCTATGGGCCATGACTGTTGTTTTACCAGTGCCCGCTCCAGCATCTAATGCAATATGCCTATCAATATCTAAACCTAGTTTTTGAGAATGATTTAACTGCATTACCAACCACCTCTCGTTAAACTTCTACAGGATTCGATAGTTGAGCAATTGCAAGGAATCTTTCCCGCTTCTGCATTTTCTATAACTCGAATTGCAGTTGTGATTCTTTCCCTCATCCATGCTCTGAAAGGATTAGATGCAGCAGGGACTGATTCACCTGGACGTCGATATTGATTCTGTACATTATTCGTAGATATTCCGATTGAAGAATCGGTAAGTAATTGTGAAAATTCAGGGTCGATTTCAAGCCATGGCTGAGTGGCTATTCCAACTTGAGTTACACCCACTCCTATGACTCTATGGCCGGGATTACAAACCTCCCATGCCCTTGCATAGAGGGCTAATTGGACCTCATCGAATATTCCTTTCAAATGCCTAGATTCTTTACCATCATCGCTAGACCCATCCATTGATTTAATATCTCTAATTATTACTAATTGGCTAACTGGAATCTCTTGATTCATATCTAAATCCAAAGGTATCTCTTGGGCATCACTTTCCAATTTGTAGTCGGTAATTACGGCGTCAACTCTATCGATAAANCCTGTTAATTTGAAACTCTTGNCCTCTCCGCCTTCTTCGGGAGAAGGTGGCAGGCTAATTGTAGCATTATTCGTGCCGTTCTGAGCTACTTTCCATTCACTAGCNATNGGAGCACAATCNTTCAAGGAATAGTCTGTAATTATCATTCTACCAAGTCGGCCGCCTATTGGAATCTCTTCTTCACCTTCTAGCCAAGAGTTCCAACGTCCAGGAGAGACCCCGATTAAATCCCTACAACGGTGTGCAGAAACTCCATCTGCACGTTTCATCCATGGTGCTTTTTCCACTAATGTATTCAGTGCNACTAACCAAGCAGAATTGATATCTTTGAGGGGACCTTCGATTAATTTTGTTGGCTTAGATGGTAATTTGTCCTCAGTCAAACCATGCGCCCGTAAGATTGCTTCTTCTACAAAGTGAACGATATTGCCTCTAGCATTTGCAGCAAGGTCCTCCGAGANATTTTCTTCCCGNCCCAGCCTTAGATGGCGTTCAAACCAAGCCTTTCTTGGACAATGTAGCCATGCTTGTAAACGACTTTGAGACCAAATCTTTGGAAGCTTCAAATCTACTCCTGTAATACCAATTCTGTCATCGAGAGATTTAATTTTAGTCGTTGAAGGCACTATTGGACGTGGATCGATTCCAAGAATCGTCTTCTTTTCAATGACCTCTCCAAGATGAGGCCATTGAGGTGATGCTCTTGCATTTGGGACATAGTTCCTATTTGGTATCAATCGGTAATCTTTGGTTCGAATCATTTTACCTGCATCTTTGAATGGGAAAACTTCTCCAACATCAAACGATGAAATATCTCTTCTACGCTCGTACTGGTCTGATAACAAATCAATTTTAACCGCTTCAAGAATAGAATCAGGAGTTAATGGACTGCTGTTTATTTCGCGCTCTTCGATTAATGCTAGTCCTGCTCTTTGATTCTCGTCTCTAGGAAGATTTCCACTACGGTGAGTCCTAACTCCTTCAGCAAGCATTTCCATCGAACTAACCTTGTGAACTAAACGTAGACCAATATGAGGGATTGATTGCCAAGACCAGGCGCGATTTGGAGTTTTATTTTCCCAATCCTCAGGTTTGAAGAATGGAGGCGGGCGTTCTAAATCCAGACCTTTAGCATCTCTTGAAATTATACTGAACCATTCTTCTAACGGCCCTGCAGGTTCAATGCCTTCTTGTAAACTAGAATCCAGAATAATAGCGACTTTTGAACAATTGAGAAGATGGCGAAGATAATGTCGGCCCTTTCTCAATCCATCATCTGGACGGTTGATGCCAAGTCGCATCCTTGAAATTTCATCTAACCAAGGTATTGAGGGTGATTTCATCGACCATGAATTAGAATTCAATCCACTGAGTATAAGAGTTTCACAATTTATCCCTAAAGCCTGTTGGGGGCTAAGAATTCGTATTCCCGTATCTGTCCCCCTACGAGAAGGGATTTTGATATTAGNGGCCAGGTTTTGCAATAAATCNGAGAAATCATCTCCATCGATTTCGATTCCAATTTCTTGAGTCAGCCTTGTTATCGATTCTATCATATATTGAAGTCCAGGAATCGAATTGGATTCTACAGAATCTCTACTAGATAATAACTGCCAGTCTATTTGTTCTAGCATTGAATTAAACCACANAATTGGATTTTCTGGAGATTCTGGAAGAGGTAACTCTTCTCCAGAAATACATCCAATACATTTTTGCATTGCAGTTTCTTTATCTTGATTAGAAAGTATTGGCATCATCCANCTAGCCACCGATGCCAACCACCATTGGCTCTCTTCCAATGCCCTAGATTGGTCTTCATCGCCATCAAATCTAGGAGTTGCCTGAGCTAAAGTAGAAAGCCATCTGCGTAAAGANCCGCGCCCCCCTAATACATGGAAGCCTCTTGCGATTTCAACCAGAGTTTCTGGATGGAGTTTAGGCGACCACTCTCGATTAATAGGGTGTTCTATCTTCAAAACATCCCAGCATAATGGAAGCCCTATTTGCTCAACTAAATCGGTAAGACGGCGTAATGACCAAGCTTCTTCTCCGCGAGATACATCGATTATTGAAAGAATTCTGGAAACTGAAGGGGTTGAAGAGATTGAAGTTGATTCACCGCGTAAACGTACACCATGATGTTCAAGATAGGTTGAGAGTTTTCTTTGTAGATTCTTAGCATCGCCATCCACTATCGTAACATCTCCGTCTATCCTAGATAATAGATCTCCAATTGCTGAAATGTTTTGATTTTCAGATTCAACCATGAGATGATATATTTGGCTAATTGAAGAAGGAGCCTGCCAATCTTGCTCGGCTTTAGGAGCCCAAATCTTGTGTTCAGGAACCCATTTTGGAAGTTCTGATTGAGTTCGTACAGAATGGATATCTTCGATATACTCACCGTGGAAACCTAAACGGTGTGAGCCGGGATTAACCAGTTGGTGAAAGTTTACCAGTTGGCTTATTTTACTCATAATTGTGATTTCAACCTCGGTTAAACTACTAGCATGGTCAAGCATGATTATTCCATCTACACTTCGAAGTGTGAATGGAATTTGTATGGACTTCTGTAATTGTTCAAGAACAACTCTTGACCCTCGAGAGGGGTGAGTCATTCCCATTTCTAATTCGAGTTTTTTGAGAACTTTGTCACAAGCCATCGCACCAGGGTCTTCTTCCCAAAGTTGCGGTTTGGATAGTGTAATTATTTCTCTATGTAGCGATAAAATCCTACGAGACCTAGAGCGCGTCCAAGTATGTTGGGGGTTAGGTTGTATTAATGGAAATCCGTATTCACTTGCATGAGCCGATAATGCCCTATGAGTCAATTCAAATGTGACTCCATCGTCCTCCATCAAAGCAGGCAATCTTAGATCTATATGCAACATAGAGATGAATCTCTGCAATGTTAAATGATGAGAAGAATCTACAATCCCTCCATCCATCATGTCATGTAATCTGCTAATCGTTTCTTTTCTCGATGCTTCTGTTGGATGAATTATCATCAATTGTCTTCCATCTACAATAGACTCCAGAAGCCATTCTGGCACTCCGACACCTGGCTCTACTGCCTCCATAGAGAGGCCAATTTGTAGAGAATCAATACCAGACTTCACTAATTTTCACCACGGGACGAATTTACTCAACGGCGGGGGTTATTGAACCCATGCCTGACAATACTTGTAGGGCAATCATTGAAAATATGTGCGCTATTACCGATACTATGCGAGTAAGAGTAATTGCGATAATTTTCGCTCTTTTGGTTTCATTAGCACCTACTTCACAAGCCGGACAACCTGAATCTTTGACAGATGTTGGATCTGTGTTTGGTGGATTACATGTTGATGCGAATAGTTCTGGTAATGTCACTAATGAGTTGTCATCACTACCCGCAATCGCTGAGGACTATACAGCGACTTGGTGTGTAAACTGCGTCAAGGTTGAGCATGCATTAAATGAGGTAAATGAGAATAGAAGCATGCAGCAATATCACTTTCACAGATTTATTGGGGAAAACGAGGACCCATTAGGGTCGCAAGAAACCGATGACCGTTGGATTGAAAGATATGAGAACAGGCTACCCCCTACTGTAGTTTTCAATGGAACTTTACGACAAATTGGTAGTACACCTGCTGGTGAATCTTTGGTCGAAGACTATACTGCGAATCTCGCTAATCACTTGGATTTAGGTCAAGGCTCTAGCACTCTTGGCTGGACTCCTGTAGAGAATAGTTCCAGCGGAACCGTTGCTTGGAATTTGATAATTGAGCCATCAATGATTCCTGAAAATGGCTCGATTCAAAGTTCTCTNTGGATTGTAGAAAAGTTAGCTTATTTCCCAGATGGGGGTAATCAAGAAGAATACTATCACGATAGTGTTAGGGCCATTGTACCTCTAGGTGATGCGCTTTCTGGCACCATGGACATTACATTACCCGCTGCTTATGATGATGATGACCTTGAAATNCATCTNATNCATGAAATGATATTNCCTGAGCCTGAACAAGTCGAAGANGAAGAGGAATCTTCTGAAGATGATGAGGCCGTTGAAGTGATAGAGGATAGTATGCCTGCATTAGGCGGCTTAGCAGTACTGTCTGCAATAGGAATGGCCGCTCTTATTGCGCAGCGAAGGCAGCGATGATACGCTCAACATCTTCATCCGTGATATGAAGATGTATTGCNACNCTTACTCGATTGTAAGGTAGGTCGAATAAATCGATTCCATGTTCTGCTAAAGAAGTAACTAATTCNTTGGCTGGCATATTNCAATTTACATANACAAGGTTGGATTGAACCGTATCCAGATNTACACTAAANTTATCCATTGCGTTTATTGCTTTGGCTACCTTTTTAGCACGCTGATGATCTTCAGCCAATCGCTCGATGTGATTATCAAGCGTATACAACCCTGCAGCNGCTAGAATTCCTGCTTGTCTCCATCCNCCACCAAACATCTTGCGCCAGCGATGTGCCTTATTGATGAATTCCTGAGAGCCTACTAAGACNGAGCCNACCGGTGCGCCAAGCCCTTTTGATAAACAAATTGAGACCGAATCATAATCNCTACACATTCTAGCAACATCAACCCCTGTAGTGATTGAAGCATTGAAGATTCGAGCGCCATCGATATGGGTTGCACAACCATTTGCTTTGGCAACAGCCGCAATCTCATCTAGAGCTTCTTGAGTGTAACAATTACCGCCTCCAAGATTGGACGTATTCTCTACACAAACAAGAGTTCCATCGGGGTAATGTGACCCAGAACCCTCTGCCTTACGAATCGCTGATTGGACCTGTTTTGCAGTCATGATGCCGTTTTCTCCTTCTACAAGAGAAACCGATGCTCCGCACAATGCAGCATATCCTCCGCCTTCATATTTGTAAATATGAGCGGTCTTNTCACANACNATCTCGTCACCAGGAACTGTATGAGTNCGCAGTGCAATAGCATTGGACATAGTTCCGCTTGCAACAAATAAGGCTGCTTCTTTACCAAACATCTTGGCAAGGCGGTTTTGAAGTTCGTTAACCGTCGGGTCATCTCCAAGGACATCGTCCCCAACCTTGGCCTTCTCCATAACTGCGCGCATGGCCGCAGTTGGCTGAGTGATAGTGTCACTACGGACATCTACACGGTCGGATGGGTGCTCGCGCATGGATTGGCGAAGAGGAGGGCCTTCAAAGCAGTTTCAGGTCGCCGGTGATGGTCTCCAAATCTTCTTTGAGCGCAGGCCCAATGGCTACGATGGTAAGTGAGCCTGCAGGAATTTGTGTTCTTCCAGCATCCCTAATCTTCACAGCGGGCAAGCCTGATTGTTCTGCCTTCTTTTTCAGTTCCAATAAGTGTTCATCGCTATCTCCTTTGAGGCAAATCTTTGCTTGACCCGAAGAAAACCAAGCGTCTAGTAACGCAGGACTAGATGCTAATGTTGCTGAAACTGCGCCGTGGCCAACTTGGGCTGCAATCTTACCCTTTTTCATTTTCAAAGCATTATTTACTACTATTGCTAGTTTGTAATTTCCTGCTGGAACATGTTCCTTTATTGGAGGTGCTGTAAGTCTGTGAATAAATGAACGAATACCCATTATCTCACCAACTTTAATTCTCCAGTTAATGCTTCCATGCTTCTTCTAGGAGCTGGTCCAATTCCAATTACGGTAATTGTGCCTGAAGGGATTTCTGTATGGCCTGCATCCTTGATCATAGAAGTGACCAGATTTGCTTTTTGCGCTGCACCATAAAGTCGCTTCATTTCCTCCAATGTATCGCACTGGACAACTATTTTTCTTGCCCCGCCTGCTTTCCATCTCTCGAATAAACGACTTGCACTACGCTTTGCCACCAAAGCACAATCTACTGCAGCATGTGCACATTGAGCTGCTAATTTCCCGGTAGAAAGTGTGAGGTCAGCCCTAGTAACTAGTACCATAGTTGGGCCATCATCTGTTGCTGACATCTACCTCACCAACAGGGGAAGGTGTATCGAATAATACGACTTCTTCGTGAATCAAGTCACATAACCAAGGTGCAATCCAAACAGCAGAAACTATGCTTGCCAATACATGCATTGCATCAAATGGCAATCCATTGAGTAAGTAAATTGCAAATTCAAAAGCACCCATTCCCGGAGTCCAAATTGATAAGGAAACCCACCAGCCAAACAGTAGTGAAGAGATTGCTGAAACTAATACAAGGCGCTTCATTTGGATTTTATTTTCACTGACTACTGCTAATTTAGAGCCTGCTAAGGCAATAAGGGCCCAGCCTGATGCTTGGAAAAGAGTCCACCAACCATTTGATAAAACTAGATTGGAAAGAAGAGTTGCGATTACTGCAAATGCCATTCCTCGCCTAGCACCTAGAGTACCTCCTACTACCAAACACATGACCGTTAATGGTTGAACATTTGGAAATGGTTCCAATGCTACTCGTGATGCTGCGGCTGCTAAAGTAATGCTTGAGAGCATCAAAACAGACCGGCGAGATTCAAGATTTGGTTTTAGCAATAAGAAGAATGCCGCACCAATTAGTAGTGTGTTAATTGCTAAACTTTCGATGGGACTTAGAGTTGGTCCGTGTACTCCGCCGGTTAGCACCATGACCCCTCTAAAGGCGACCCGGTCTTGAAGATTGGGCTTATGCCATGCGCCATTCGACTACTGAGGTAGGTTTCAACTCCGCCTCAGAGATTCCTACCATCGACCTTTTTCCATCGATATAAAATTCCCAGCCATCTCCTTTCTCACCATTGAAGGATTTGATCCAAGGNCCTAATTGATGGTCTTCTTTCTCCACAGTTATCGATTCTTGCTGGGCTGCAAAATCGGTGATATCTTCTACGTTTTCAAAATCTTCTAACCCGCAGACAAGGTAGAATTTAGAATCTAATTGGAAGGTGACCGCCTGGTATCCTTCGCATTCTTCAGCATTATCTTCACCCCATGGAGGCTCCCAACCATCATTATCTGCAAATTCATCATCGACCCAATTAGACCATTGTGAGCTTATTTGCGGCTGATAATAAACTGCAACTAATAGCAACATAACAAGAGTAATCTTAGAAACTTTAGCCCAATCATTTGCTACTGCAAAATTTGCTGCCCAGCAATAAAGTAGGCCGAAAGAAACTATCAGAAAGAATGAGAAATAGTCTATTGAAGATTCTGCTGAAACCATACCGGAATACTCGACATATAGCACACCAGAGTCACTGCCTAATGCTATTGCTCCGTCACCAAATGCTACCCCGGCAGTTGTGTAAGTATCGTAGATGGTAGTGAACATATCTGTTTGATTATTCGATGAAAAAATACCCCATCCTCCTTCTGGAGTATTCGATGGAGCCCAAATATTGTATTCACTTGATGAAATATGTTCTATACTGATTTCACCATTGGAATGGAAGGTTGATGTTTCTTCGACAACACACGAAGATTGAGNNCAATCTATTGTGATGAATTGCGTACTAGTAGCTGCATATACTCTGTTTTGATGCATAATTGGTATAGCAGGAGAATATCCAGATTGATGAATTGAAACGTTATTTACGAAAATATTCGAGCCAGTTTGAGTTTGTAGATGAACAAGTACTCCATTAGATGTCACTATTGGAGCATGACGAATCATCCCGTCGCCTATGGATTGATTCACCACCGTACCATTTTTGTAAATCGTATTCAAAACTCCTTCCTCGTTACCAAGAAGATAGAATTCTTCAGTTACTGTTACGCCGTTTCTCCAACCTAATTGAGGTAGATCGACTCGTAATGATTGACTGCCATCACCAAGGCAAAAAACCGAAAGTCCTTGTCTTGTTGGAACTACGACTTTGTCATCATCAATCGCCATAGCGCCAGTAACACCCCAGGTTACAACCTCGGTTTGACTTGCCCAAATACGACTACCGTCTGATATTTGTAAAGCCTCGACTAAACCATCCGTCCAGCCGACTAAGACCATGTCAGGCCACTCTCCCCCACAGCCCTGACCTGATTTAACATGAAGTAGCGGGCTCATATCATGCTGCGTCGAATTTCTATTTTCTACTTGCCAGATGGTTTCTCCTGTTCCTAAATCCAAAGCATAGACCTGAGGTCTTTCTTGACCTGTCCAAAATCCAGAGGACCTAACAATTACAACTTCTTCTACAATCAAAGGCGCTGTAGAAATATATCCGTTTTGTAAATCTTTAGTCCAAACCTGCTTCTCAATATCTTCAGCATTAACAAATGGAATTAGCAATACCAATACTGCAAAAAAAAGTAATGGACGCTTCATTAAACATGCCTCTGGATAACTTCGCGCAATAACGCACTCACTTGTTTACCATCAGCAGCACCACCGCATTCGCCCATTACAATGCCCATCAAAGGACCCATTGCACCCATTCCTCTTTCCTTTACGAAGTCGAGTCTTTCTGCTACAACTTTTTCCACTATTGACATCAAGTCACTAGAATCAGCAGGCTTCAGACCTAATTTGTCTGCCATTGAAACGATTTCTTCCATTGAGGGGCTTGTCCCCTCGAGTGAAGCTAGAAGCTCAGATGTTCCTTCTCTAGTAACATGTCCTTGTTCTCTTGCTGCGAGAATCAAAGCCATCAAACCGATATCGAAGTTGAACTCTAACAACATACTAGCCCATGCTTTATGCGGTAATCCTGATGCATGATTAACAAAATAATCATCATATTCTCTTGCCAATAATTGAGTTGCTTGATCGTTTGAAATCTCAAATGCTTCGAGTCTTTTGGCTCTTTCATCNAAGGACATAGGAAGGTTTGACACGATTTTATNCCAATGCTCAGAACTTATTGCCAATGGAGGGATATCTGTTTCCGGATACATTCTCGCGCCTCCAGGTAATGGGCGCATTGGAGTTGTTGTTCCATCATCAGGCGCTCCTTTTTTGATAACTACATTTCTTACCTCTTGAGGTATTCTCTCATAGGCCATTCGAGCGCGATTAAGCACACTTTCCAATGCAAGTTCGGCTTGCCAGACAGGAGCTAAACACAATACAAATGCATCACTTCCTTCTAATAAATCCCTAGTAGATTCTACTTGTTCCTGCTCTATTCCATAGGCTGGTAGTTCGTCTGAATGGAATATTCCTGCAACTCCTGCAAGTTTTGCTGCACCAGCAAGTTCTCTTCCTAAGCGAGGCATTTGTGCCCCATCTTCATCAAGAGTTTTGGTTCCAATATGTGTTGCAAATCCAGGAAGTGGGAGAGCTAACATTACACTATCATTTGCTAATCCTTGCTTGACCATTTTTGAGTCGCAAGATGAAAATGCTTTGCTTACATCTATAATTTTCAATGGTAACATTTGGGCTACTTCTTTGGATACAGAAACCGATTGTTCCCTTCTATCTGTTGACAATAAAGGTAAATTGGAATCTTGTCTTAATCGATTGGCTAATCGGAAGAAATGAAGTTGGCGCGCCATCTCTTTACGAATGATTTTTGGAATCCATTCGAGGTCTTGACATCCTTTAATTTCAACTCTATCGCCGCACATTATCGAAACATTGAGGTCCTGTCTTATCGAACCTAGGCCTCTTCTAACCCTTCTTGTATCTCGCAGGGTTCGGCCAAGAGCGATCGCTGTTTGCTTTGCATGCTCTGGAGATTTAACATCAGGAGCGGTTGCTATTTCGATTAATGGAATCCCAAGCCTATCTAGATTCCAAGTTACNATCTCGCCATTTTTAGTTAATTCACTATCCAATTTACGAGCACTATCTTCTTCGAGACATAAAACATCAACGCCTACNGGACCGCCTTCTGTTTGTAAAACTCCATCTGTAGCAATCAAAGTGGTTCTTTGAAACCCACTAGTGTTTGAACCATCGACAACGGTTTTACGCATGGTCTGCAATAATGAAACNGGGTGCGCACTAATCATGCCTGAAACTGTGAGAGAAATATCTAGAGCATCACTATCATGGGGCAAGGGTGGTTGGTCATCTAATTCTATCAGTCCAGAATTTGGAGCCTGACAATAAATGAATGAGCGATTTCTTCTCGCTTCAAATCGAGCTGCAACATCTACAGCACCTCCTTCTCCGCTAGCGGTTCGCAAACGCCTATTCACTTTGGGCCAATCTGTTGGTAACGTTTCGATTGTAACATCGTGCAATTCTCCAGGTTGGCGAGAGTGTAACTTCCCGGTTGCAAGTTGTTGGTGGACTTCAAGACCGCACATGAAACCCAGAGATTCAGGGTCGAGAGAGGAGGGTGAATCTACATCTCCTTGCGGCTCCATATTACCACCTGAATGGGCGACGGACATAATCACATCGTTATCTCGCGGTACTTAGAGTCTCATAACTCGGCCTAAACAAGGTCCCATCACGATTTAATCTTTCAATTATATCTTCAGCNACATCTCTTGAAATCTGCAATTGCTCTGACTCATTTAATACATCGATAAGGAGAGCATTCTCACCAGTTTCTAAAGTTAATCTCCTTACGATTTCAACAATCATTCGTTCCCTGTTTCGAGCATTACCTTTCTTACCTGAATTGATAGTAGTTTCATCATAATCTTCTCCCATCAAATCGTAACGCCAAAGGCTGACCAGCCTAATTGCCCTGTTGGAATCTTCAATAGTTGCTTCGTCCGAAAGTCTAATTCTAGCAGAGGCTTGTGCAAGACGGTATAATCCTTCAATAGAACGTGCAGTAATCGCAACTGAGTCCGTCTGTTCTCCTCCCTTTCTCCTAGTTTCTACATAAAAATCTACGATGCTTTTGCGAGCATCTTCAGTCAATTTAGGATGGACATTTCTTTTTGCATAGGCAATATATTTCCTCATTAAATCGCGGCCTACTATATGCAATCCTGCTTGTTTAGTGACGCCTGCTTGATTCGATTTTCTCGATGGATCTGTTGCACCTCCTTGATCTATCAATAATTCAGAAGTTGCACTCATTCTAGTTTCAATAATATGGTTTGCAATCATCTTATCCTTGTCTTGCTGAGGTTCGTCGGTAAGTAACCAAATAATATCGAATCTCGATAGCAATGGTGGCTTAAGATTAATCTGATTGGTAAATGGAACTTCGGAAACCGATTGGAATCTACCTGATTTCGGGTTTGCAGCAGCCAATATTGCACACCGTGTGGAAAGAGTAGCATTTATTCCAGCCTTTGAGATTGAAATCCTTTGCTGCTCCATCGCTTCGTGCATTGAAGACCTATCATTCTCATTCATCTTATCGAATTCGTCAATAGCTGCTAGTCCAAGGTCTGCAAGAGCTAGTGCTCCAGCTTCCAAAGTCCAACGTCCGTCCGCTGTTGAATCTTGAACAGCAGCTGCGGTCAAACCTGCTGCAGATGCTGACATTCCAGATGTAAAGCGGCCACGAGGTGATATTTCTGACATGTAAGATAGCAATTGGGATTTCGCTACACCAGGGTCTCCCATCAACAGGATGTGTATGTCGCCACGAACTCTAGTTCCGTCTGCATTTTTACCTGATACTCCGCCAAATAATTGTAACATCAAACTCTCTTTCTGAGGATTCATTCCAAAAATCGAAGGTGCTATCGACTGTTTCAAAATCTCATAAACGTCCTCTCTGCGAGCTAGTTCCTTGATTTCATGCTCCTCTTCATCTGAAATCTGAATCTCTTCGAGAGGAATCTCTTCACGTTCTATACTGTGTATTCTAAGAAAAATATCGAATATCGGAGTTTCTTTACCCGATTTTCTTTGTGACCTAACAAATAACATTCCGTTTGCTGTAACTCTATCTCCAGGATTCAATTTGCCAGCTAAGTCATGTTCTGCAATACACAAAATTCTTTCAGGTTGTATTCCCCCTCGAAGATTTTCTGGTGGTTCTTGTAATTCTATAAATTGAGAATCTATCAAAACAGATTCCTCGACTCTTTGAGCAAATCTTGTTTGTCCTTTTCTACGACCACAGCCGCCATCAATCTCAAAACATTCAACCGGCTCGATAAGTTCCTGTTCATTCGGTTGGTTNATTCGCGTTCTATGACCACAGGCTACGCATTCGAATGTTCCCTCATATGTACGCGGACGGACTCCACTAATTCGAGTCGCTATCGCCTCTACCGATATCATGAAACCGAGATCTTCACTTCTCAGTTGTCTGACCGTTCTGGAACAATCGGGCGGTAAATCTACAATTCTAATGAATGCTACAATATTTCCTGCGCCCATTTCGGTCAACAATAATCCAATAGCAGTATTAGCAGCCTGCGTGTTTAAATCNGGATGTTCAACAATATCCATAGCAAAGTCCGGATCGAAACTTTCGATTACACGATAAGAAACATCTAGTGATTGTTTCTCTGGCCAAGACATCTGAACATTGTGAATTGCTTCACTGAAGTGCTCGGTTAGAAGAGATCTCCATCGAGCGGGAAGGTCAAATTCTTGGATTGTCATGGCTAATTCCTCTAGGGCGACTTTTCCTTTCGGACTCCTACGCTCTAAAGGCTTGTTGCCGACTTTTATGAACCCCTAGATTTCCAGTGGAAAATGAAGTGGATTGTAGCAGGCCATTCACTCAACCAACTCTGTTGCCACTGCACGACCGCCAAGGCCATGTGTAGAACCGGTATGGCAAGGATATGCCCGAGCATTCTTTCGAGCCAATCAGGGGGACTCTTGAACGTTTCACCTTTTCATCAATCAATCTAGAAAATGAATTAGGGGACCCGATTGAAAGAGAAGTTGTTGTTCATATCCCTCCAAATGCAGAAGATGTTTTACCTTGCATAATTTATCTTGCTCCATTTACTGGTACAGGATTNGCAAGAGCTAATTGGCANGCGTTTTCAGAAACTCTACCACAAAGGCATGAGCGATTGGTAAAAGAAGGAAAAATGGGNCCTTCGATTCTTGTAATGCCTGATACCTTCACTTCGCTTGGAGGGAACCAATTTATCGACTCCTCGATTATGGGAGATTGGGGAACTTGGTTATCTCAAGACCTCTGTGAGGAATTGAATAAGCGATATCAAATCAGTGCGTTTGGCTTGGTGGGTAAATCAAGCGGTGGTTATGGCTCTTTGGTAAGAGGAATGTTGGATGACTGTTGGGGTGCAGTAGCGTGTCATTCGGGAGATTGTGGTTTTGATACCATGTTTTCTGCAGATCTTCTGTCATGTGCAACAGCAGCAAAAATTGCAGGTGGGACCATGAATTTATTTGAATCTCTCAAAAATAAATCTAAGTTATCTGGAAATGATTTTCATCATTTGATGATTATAGCAATGGCTGCATCATATGATGATTCGTTTGAATTACCCATAGATTTGGATAGCGGAGAAATCATTGAGGAAAGGTGGAATAATTGGCTATCTTGGGACCCGCTAAGAATGATTGAGGATTTACAAAACCTTCCTCCCGTTTGGATAGATGTAGGAAATGCCGACCAATATCACATTCAGTATGGGCTACGCTGCCTTCATAGTAGAATGGATCTATTAGAAATCGCTCATGAGTGGGAAGAATTCGAAGGAACTCATAGTGGAATAGACCACAGACTAGACCTCTCTTTNCCTTGGCTTTANNGATGNTTAAACAAATGAATTAATNCGGCCCAACTATTATTACCTATTTTGAAATGCTCTAGACATGGTGGATATCCTTTGCCCTCATTGTGAGGAAGAAATTGAACTTGAAGACGATGCCAAGGGGGATTTTTTATGCCCTTATTGCGATGGTGAATTCGAGTGGGGCATGGAAGATGAAGATGAGGAATTCGATGCTTTGATAGATGAAACTGATGAGCCTAAAAGAACAAAAAAGACCTCTAACGTTTTAATCGATTATCCAGATAATCCCACACTAAGGTTAACAGCAGGAATAATATTTTCAACTGTGATGGGGATTTATGCAGTATTATCACTGATCGTGATATTTGGTGGGTTATTTTTGTCCTCGGTTGAAAGCGGTATTAGCGATGCTACCGATGGCGTTGTTGAGTCAAGTATTGGAATCTTTGTTATATTGGTAGGATTTGTAATGTTAGGGATACATTCCACAGGCATATACTTTGGAGTGCAGATGGCTAAAGGTAGATTCTTTGCATTAATTGTTTGTTCTGTGGTATCTGTACTTTCTTTGATTGGGACGTTTATTACTTGGGCTAATGAAGAGGGAGATGAATGTNNNNAGANGGGAGACTGACCCNTTCAGCGGGTGGGANTATTGTGNTGAATGGGGAAGNGCACCCTTCCCAGTATTCGATGTCATTCTTTGGATAGGGATGATCGCTATGTTAGCGTCATTAATATTCGTACCTAAGTTCAGAAGTCAATTTTATTAAACCGGTCTAGATCGGTTTTGAGTTTACTAATTTTTCATCGGTAGCATGATGACCATGACGCGGCTGGGATTGCCATGGCAGAGCGTCTCGACTACGCAAGTAGTGGGGTTGATATCGACCTCGAAGGAAATGCGGTTGGAGCATTGGTCGGCGCACTTTCCAGCTCTGTTAGGAAAGCAGGAAGCCCTGGAGCACCGGTCGACCTACCTGGTGGATTTGGTGGACTTGTAGAATTTGGAGACAACTATCTTGCTTTAGCGACCGACGGGGTTGGAAGTAAATTATCGATTGCTACTAAACTAGGGCAATGGGCAGGGGTTGGAATAGACTGTATGGCTATGAATGTCAATGACTTGTTGTGTGTAGGTGCTGAGCCAATCGCATTTGTCGATTATATCGCAGTCCCAAAACCAGACCCTGTAATCCATGCTGCCTTAGGCGCAAGTTTGGCTGAAGCATGTAGACGTGCTCGTGTAACATTGGCTGGAGGAGAGACCGCTAGCCTACCAGGAATTGTAAACGAGTTAGACCTCTCCGGAACTGCATTAGGATGGCTAGCCAAAGGTGATGAAATTACGGGAGCTAATCTGAAAGCCGGAGATATTTTGATCGGTCTTCCTTCAAGTGGAGTTCACTCAAATGGATATTCATTAGTACGTAGCGTAGTAGATCATTGTGGCGCTTCATGGGAAGACGCTTCCCCTTTCCAAGTTGATACCAATCGGATTGAAAGGTTTAGTGAAGGNCCGGTTACATTGGGTGAAATTTTCCTTAATCCTACTCGGATTTACTGCGACCCTGTAGTTGATTTGATTCAAGATGGCCCATGTAATACTTCTGATATTCACGGTATCTGTCATGTCACAGGAGGTGGACTATCCAATCTGCTTCGTTTGCATGATAGTCTTGGATGGGATATTTCTGACCCTTTACCGGTTCATGCTGAATTTGATTGGATTCAAGAACATGGTAATGTCGAAGATAGAGAGATGTATCGAACTTTCAATATGGGTTGTGGAATGATTNTTGCTGTTGATTCTGCCGTAGCAAATGATGTTTGTCAGTGGCTAGAAGAGCGTTTGAATGGTTGTGCTATAATTGGTGAAGTGGTAGATAATGGTCACAAAGTTACTCACGTAATCCCAGGGGTTACCTTTGAGCACTATTGAGGTGGATGGATGAGCCTTGAAGGTTGGCCGGGCCATATCTGGCTAGAAGGGCGCACTCCTGTGCATTTACAAAATCACCAACCAAGACCTTCGCATATGCCCAGAGGGCCTGCAACAAAAACAGGCGAGGGTTTTCTAAATCCTGCAATGGCGCCATCGAGGACTCGTTCTGTTTTGCTATTGGCAGATGCTATCGAACATGGGTGGTTGGTTGATGATGACAAAACAATCAGAATTTTAGATGCACTATGCGCCACTGCTGTTCGTACCCGGAGATGGCGTAACGAAGTNCCTGGTCAAGANCGATTGAAAATTACTGCTAACGACCTAGATACAAATGCTATTGATTGGGCNAAAAAATCACATATTGAGCACCCTATCGGCGATAACAAAAAATGGGAAATTGAGGCGAGTCGTTTTGAAAAAGAGTCACGAGGTGAAGTGATTGATGGGATTAATTGGGTTGTAGGAGATGCGAGGAGTTTGATGGTGGAGACTCCGTTCCAATGGATTGATTTAGACCCTTTTGGCTCACCTGTTGACTTCCTTGATGCTGCGATTCAATCTCTTTCNAGAGTCGGATTACTCGATGTTACCGCCACCGATACCGCAGCATTATGCGGTTCAGCAAAAACTAGTGCTGCAAGAAGATATGGAGCAGTTGGAATCTTAGATTCATACATGCATGATGATGCTGTTAGAATTTTGTTAGGAACAATCGCTAGAATCGCTGCGATGCATGATAAGGTGATTCACCCGGTATTATCTCTCTTTGATGGACACCATGTTAGAGTCTCGGTAATTTTGCGACGCTCAAANGAAGCTGCTAGTGATTTCTTAGAAAATATCGGCTATCGAATTAGAGGTGAGCCGTATTATTTTGATGCCATACCTACTGGAGAATATAGTGGTCCAATGTGGACTGGCCCTCTTTTTGATGCTGAAATTGCAAAGCGNATGACTGTCGAGCGGGCTCTAGAATTATGTGCTGTTAGAGAAGATGATCTTATCTCAGACTGGGATGAAAGGGATATTGAACACTCCAAAAGAGAATTAGAAAGAACTGTNAGATATATCTCGGATTGCGCAGATCTACTATCTAAGGAACATGTATTGTATGCTGTTGATGACTTGGGAGTAATGGCAGGAATTGGACAAATTCCTGCAACAAAATCCATTCTTGCAGAAATAAAATCTCTAGGTTATGAAGCCGAGAGAACTCATACACCAGATACGATGATTGCAACCAATGCACCACACAAGGATGTCATTGAAGCGGTCAAATCTGCTTCAGCCAAATGAAGGGTCGAGTTCTGAGTCGGGCGCCGGCAACATGGTTTGTGAATTTTCAAACACTTCGCGTACACTATCTTCAATCCTTCTAGCATCATCGAGTAATGAAGAGAGAGGTATTGGAATCCCTGTCAATTCTGAAACCGATTCTACCGCTAATGCGGCAGCCCTAGCATCTGGATACATCGGATTGCAATCCGCCAATATTGCGGTAACATCAAGGTTTAATCTATCACCTTCAGCGATTAAGTATCCTGATATTCCAGAGACTATTCCTTGTGTGATAGGATCTATTCCAGAATCTCGAAGTTGTTTCCTTCCTTTTGGCGAAGAGCTGACTCCATACAATGTACCATCACGTCCGTCCATGTTTTCACGGGCAACTCCATCGATTACTATCAATTGGTCAAAACCACCTTTGATGAACCATTCCAAAACTGTATTTGCAAATAATACATCTCTTTCTGGACCAAATCTTACTTCAGCAGTAAACACCCCTACATTGTCACCTTGGTATACGCGTACTGGATGTTTTGGAACTTCATGGTGAACCAAAGCCATAGCTGGAAATTCAGAATTCAAAACCGTACCTAATTGTTGAAGATTTAGTTGACTAATAACGTGTGATGCAGCGATTACTCCGACCATTCCTACCGTGGAAAAGCCACAGATTGCGACACCGCCTGTGCGGGGATTCGCGTCTTTATGTAGTACAAGGTCGTATGAATCTCCTTCAACCATATCCTATCCCCCTAATCTCTTATTGAAAGGTATTACTCAATCACTCGGTCCATTCAGCCCAGTCTTCCATATCTTGGTCTCGATACCACCAGACTCCAACTTCATCTTCGTACCATTCAGTTCCATCATCGTCGACTGAAATACCCGAGTCATCATTCGATTCTTCTTCGTATTCTACTGAATTATCTTCGACTTCATACTCTCCATCAATTTCTTTCATTAGTTCGCTTTCTAGTCCCTCAGGAGTTGCATCGACAATGCGCTTATCCTCGATGAGATCTAAAGCCATTCCAACAGGTAAAGGTTTAGAGGTTCTATCGAGGTCTAANCCTTCATCCTCGTCATAATCCTCGTCATCATCCCTTTCCCATTCGATATTTTCTCTTACACGGATGATGATAAATACAATCAAACATAGAACTGCAAAGCCAAATCCGCTCAANACATACAGAAGGGTTTGCGATTCTTCTGAATTTGATTCAGCATTTGTTGATTGATTNGTTTCTCCATCATTATTGTCNGGTTCATCTATTGGTATTGTTATTGCTAAATTCCAACTCGCACTTTGGCTAATNGATTTGCTACCTATNAAGTTTAGATTGATACTATCCTCTACCTCATAGAGACCTTTCACTGTCATTACTCCACCCGGGATCCCATTATCTGCAAGGCTTACTATAACATCAATCTCGATTGTTATATTCTTTGTTTCAGATGCATCTAGAGTGAATTGGTTTTGCCCTATGGCTGCGAAAAATCCAATCTGTTCGCTCAAATCAGACCAGCCGTCTTGATCTAATTCTACTGAAACTGTGAAATTATTCGGATTGGTAAATGTGCACATCGTGGTTTGGCCTGATATGCTTTCGTCCACCGTGAACGATGGGCAGTCTATGACTAGAGTTTGTAGTACTGATGGGCTCCAAGTGTTATCGGTCGTATTATCATCAGTTGTATTATCTTCAATTTCGACTCCAAATGGAACTAGGTCGATTAGTAAGAATTCGGGGGTTGCATCAAGCCAATTTTCGCCTGTTAGGTTGATGTATAAATCTCCATCACCACCTGGTAAATTTACCAAGAACTGAGAAGCGCCATTAGTCACAGTAGTAGCCCCACTAACCGAAATATTGGAACTACTATTGAAGGCAGTCCATGTTATCGGATAGTTTTCCAAAAGTGATTGATGCGCTTGATATTGAGCGGATAATTCTACCATTATCACCGTTTCATTCTCCCAATCTAATACATAGGTATCTGCAGAAGCTGAAAGGTTCGCAGGAATACTAACAATACGTGAAACAGAGGTGGAAGCAGAAGCTATCGGGCGGATTTGTTCATCACCGATATCTCCAGAATAATTTGCATAAATTACTATTTCACCATACATTGATTGGGCAAACGATCCTAAATCGAGGAAGTCGCTATGGTTCAATCCATTCCAATCATTTGCAAGAACATGAGAACCTTGTGAACTAGATAATGTAACTGTAATTATTCCTGTTGGAGTCGCTGAAACGCCTCCTAGTGTGGCAGATGTAGACAAAACAAATGGCTGCCCTACTGAGATATATTCACTAACTGTTAATTCAATATTAACTGGAGTTGGTACGTCGTTTCTAGGATAGGTCGGGCCTACCGCTACAACTTCGAGTGAAGAATTACCAAATTGGTCTACAGCAACTACTGATACCCAATAAGCGGTACCATCTTCTAATCCGCTAACCATTACGCTTGTAGTACCATTAGCAACTGTAATGGCAGAAGTTAAACCTGATATATTGGTAAAATTAGATGTTTCAACATAGATGGCATAATGGTCTAATGAATCAGTACTGGCATTCCAAGTTACTTCGAGAGTCCCCCCCGTATCTGCATCAACATCGGTAACTGAAATTCCCTCTACTTCTCCGGGTGGCATTGGATAAGGAACTGTAACTTCCAAAATATTTGATAGGTTAGAAGTTACTCCAAATACGTGTACTGAACGTACAAGATACCAGTAGGTCATGCCAACATTAGTATTGCTATCCGTACTAAAATTCGCCATACTTGTTGAATAAGGGTTACTAACATCTACAGTTTCATTAGATGCATTAAGGCGGAAAATCTCGAATCTTACCAAATCTTCTCCAAATGTGGTCATCT
>PALS01000022.1 GCA_002706615.1 Methanobacteriota archaeon | reverse complement strand
CGTATCTCTGACCAAAGAATTAGAGCCAATTTCCTATTCTTCTGCCCCTGGCCAAAGGTTTTCTAATCCAGTAGGAGTATCAGTGGGTACCCCTGTAATTTCAACACCTGAACCAGAACCTGTACAAGTTATCGAGCCTACAATACTTCAGCAATGGACTGATGAAGCCGGACATACTTGGGCAAAGATGAGCGATGGCAGTACCAAATGGTGGAATGGAACAGATTGGCAAGATGTTTGAACTATTTATGCTCTAAAGCAAGAGGTCAAATACATTCTATCAAACGAGTAACTATGGAGACAGGCCGACCTAGTTGGTGGGAAGACGCTGTTTCGTTTCTCTCCAAAGACGAATTACTTGGCCCTGTAATTAAAAAATATGAAGGAGAGGGGCTTGAAGGAAATGCAAACTTATTTTCTACACTTGTTCGTTCAATCGTTGGACAGCAGATTTCTGTAATCGCTGCTGATGCGATTTGGGGGAGATTGGTAGAATTGGTTGGAGAAATGAAACCTGAAAATGTGATTAAATTCACGCCTGAAAAATTAGCATCATGTGGTTTGACTAAACCAAAATCACAATACATACATGGAATCGCAATGGATAGTGAACGCTTTTTGTCTCCAATATGGGATGAAATGAGCGATAAGGAAATCAACAAACATTTCATTTCATTTCGCGGCATCGGTCCTTGGACTTCTGAGATGATGCTGATTTTTGCTTTGATGCGCCCCGACATATTCAGTATCGGAGATTTGGGTCTAGTGAAGGCGGTTCAGATTTTATATCCTGATGCAGAAACAAAATCTGAAGTAGAGGAAGTTGCCAAAAGATGGATACCTTACAGGACAGCCGCCTGTTGGTTCCTTTGGAGAATGCTAGACCCAGTGCCGGTTGCTTACTGAATATCACTTGAACTGGTCAAATGCTCCAGGTAAGTATGTCCAGCATAAATCGTCCTTAGTAGTACCATCGTAATGGTTTTTTATTCTTTCATCATTAGAAACTTTATCATGATATTTCATCAAATTGGGATATCGTGCGATCACATGAGGCTCGATTCCATCATAGTTTCCAGAAAACAGACCAAATAATTCGGTGAATAATTTGAGGTCTGCTATACTCAAATCATCGGTATTCGCAGCCCATCCAGAAACCGATTCACCAACTTTATTTTCGAGGATTTGAACATTATTTGAACCGGCTCCGCCAGTTTCGAAAAGGGCTTTTCTCAAACGAATTCTTTCATCAGCATCTGAGAGGCCAAATGTAGTATCCAAAGCACGAGCTAAAGGACCCATTCCATCAAGAAACTCGTTAGCCTTAGCATTTTGATAATCGTCTTCTGGAATTAGTCCCGCATATTTGCCAATATATCTCAATATTGCAGATGATTCTGCAAGAGTTCCTTCGGGAGTCTCTAGTACTGGTAGCATTCCCCAAGGCAATTCTCCATCCGCCTTCATTTTTTGAAAGGTTTCACCGTTTACTAGAACATTTTCCCATTCCATTCCTGACAATGAAAGTGCTAGCCTGCTAGCCTCTGCTCTTCCGGGTACAGCAAAATATATCAGACGCATATTTTAACCCAAATATACTACGGTTTTCATCATATCTATTGGGAAATCAATGGCATGATACGCCATATTTCTTCAATCGCCAATAATTATACGGCCAAGGAGTAATAAATCCAACAATTAGCATTATTGGAACTGCCCACAAAGTTAACATTGCTCCCCCAGTCATCAAATAATCTGTAATATTCATCGCTGATTCCATCGCAATCATGGAGATAAACGACATACCTATCGCCACTTTGAAACCTTCAAATAAACCCATTTGCTTAGATAAAATTGCTGTTTCAAGGGCAATTGAGGTCAATAATCCATTAATTATTGCTAAGATCATTATGCTCATTGTGCTCCATCCCGAATCTGTGTACATAAATTGGAAGAAAGCAATAGTTCCAAAATCACCGATTGAACATCCGATTAAACACCATTTTGTATTGTGAGCAGATTTTTTCCAAACAGCGGAATCAGACCAAGAAAAATCAGAACCTACTGTGAAACCACAACTTACAATCGCTGCAGAAATCTCTTCATTCAAGTCACCCTCATGGTCAATTATGGCTTTACCAACCTCGACGTTTGACGATTTAACGCCTGGAATATTTTCTAAGGCGGTTGATAATTTGCTAACGCAACCATCGCATGACATCCCTCCTACATCATAGGTAGATGTTTCCATGTTTCCTCCAATTGTTTTAGGTGTTTGAACCTACTCATTACTTGGGAGAATAAATTCTCACAAATCCACCTCCATAGGAGGTGTCACCATCCAAATGACTCAAAGGGAGGTAATATCACCGACTAACATGGCGGGGGAGGAAATCGTTGACGAGGCCCCTCTCGATGTGCATGATGACATGGAATTTCGACTTGGCGATATAGAGTTACAAAACTTATTTTCAGATTTACATCCATCTTTGGCAAGAATTGATAGATTGCGAAGAGAATGGAAATTCCAATTCAAACTACTGCTCAGGGAATGGACTGGTGCCCACTGGATCGCATTAGCAACCGGAATCTCAGCATTCCTTCTAGGGTCCATTTCTGGAGAACTGTTTGGAGGCGGGGATTCAAAGGTCGTTGGATTGGATGGCATTTCACAAGTTAGTGGATTTGGCTTTTTCCAAATGGTTGTTTCAGGATTACTATGGCTATGGTTTGGAATACAAATTGCAGTATTGTTCCCTATTATGCGCAGTAACATGTTCAATATTATCATTGTCTGGCTTACAGCATTTTTAGCACAACTCTTCCTTCATGTCCCAAATCCAAATTTCCCCAGCGGTGCATCGATGGGAGATATGCCGGGGGGAATCGTGTTAACCGCAGTGTCAGTATTTTTCACCTATTTCTTCTGGAAAGCAGTTTCTGAAACCCGTGATATGCATGTGCAAGAGCATCATGTCCACACCGANGTCAGAGTGATGGAAAGGGCGATGGAAGAGCATAGNCTGTNTGCATGGAGCACNATGGTCATTTTGTGGGTTGTAATNCTGATTATCAACGGCTGGTCNGGTGCTCATTTTGTAGCNGANAGAAATGCTGACCAGATTGGGATACTAATNCTNCACATAATAACTGGATTCATGGCAATTGCAATNTTGATGCAAATNTTTTGGTTCCCNCAACGNATGCTAGGAACTGGAACCCAAGTCAGGACAAAGGCAGCAGCATATGCAGATGCTGAATTACTAGATACTGGATTGTCATTTGCTGCNGAGGGAGTCTGTCCGTCTTGTGAAGCCCCTGCTCCAATCAACAGAAANGATGTTGGAGACATAATTGTTGATTGTGGTTCCAAAGAATGTAATCGACGTGGTCCCGCAGGAAAACAATGTGAAGGNTGTGATGAGAAATTCCCAACCCGGTTAGCGTGTCCATCTTGTGGACTAAATAGTCCAGTAGGAGATTACCTTCCAGATTCGGAGGCATGGTAATGTTCAGTAAAAGAAGGGAGGATTTCCCCACACTCAGAGCAGAATCTCCACCAGCATATCTTGATAATGCTTGTATGACGCTTAGGCCTGATTCGGTTATTGATGCAATCAAAACCTATTACGAACAACATCCCGGATGTGGAGGTCGTTCAGTTCACAGATATGCAACCACTGTTTCAAGAAAAATGGCTGGAACTCGTAGGAAGATGGCTGAATTATTTAATGCTCCAAATACAGAGGAAATCGTTTTTACAAAAAACGCAACACATTCTCTTAATCAAGTTGCTAAAGGACTTTCTTGGCAAAAGGGTGATGTGGTTTTAACCACCGACCGCGAGCATAATTCCAACTTGGTTCCATGGTTGCAATTAGAAGAAGAATTCGGTATTGATCACCGAATTGTTAGGTCCAATGATGACAACACATTCAATATGGAAAATTTTGAGAAAGCATGTGCTGATGCTGGAGATAAACTGAAGATGGTTTCTCTTTCTCATGTAGGGAATTTGGATGGAGTTGCAGTACCGATTAAACAAGCTGCTAAGGTTGCTAAAGACCATGGGGCATTATTCTGTATCGATGGCGCACAATCAACTCCACACATGAAAGTCGATGTGCAAGATTTAGGGGTTGACTTCATGGCATTTTCAATTCACAAAATGATGGGGCCATCAGGTATGGGTGGCCTGTGGGGTAAAATGGAATTATTAGAAAATATGAGGTCTATTCAATCAGGTGGTTCAACCGTTCAAACCTCACATTATGATTCTATGACCTGGTCGAGTCCTCCTGCAAAATTCGAGGGAGGTTTAGGTAATTATGCTGGTATTCTTGGAACCGATGCAGCCATAGATTATCTTTCAGGATTAAATTTAGATGATATTCACCAACATGAAGTAAGACTGAATAAAGTGATGACTTCAATTATCAAAGATGTAAATGGCATCAATATCATTGGACCAACTGATGCCTCTAAGCGAGGTGGAATTTGTTCCGTATTACTGGATGGTTTTGATGCTCATGATATTGCATTAATTTTGGATGAGGCTGCTGGAGTAATGGTTAGAAGTGGTATGCATTGTGTTCATTCTTGGTTTAACGACAAAGGTATAGACACAGGTTCGCTAAGAGCAAGCGCATACCTATACAATACTGAAGAAGAAGTGAAACTATTTGCAGAAACACTGGTTGAAGCTGTTGAAACCATGAGTTGATAGGATGGATGAGAGCCCTCAGAGTTCCCAATCTCTGGAAGAGATTTTACTGAAGGATGATCCTGAATTAGATTTCATCAGAATGCTAACAATGGGTTGTATCGTTCTGATGTTGGCAGGATTAGGATGGTATGGATATCAAATATTTAGCGGTGAGATTTCATTGGTCGGACCTGGACAAATAGTGCTGGAGCAAGAGGAAGATTTCGATTCTATAATTCAATTAGATCAAGTTTCAAACCTCAAAGGCGATGGAGTCAAAGTATGTATTGTTGACACAGGTATAGACATGGAACACCCTGATTTAGCAAATGTTAATCTCGGAGGTTGGTCTGACTTTATCGCCAGTAAAAATACGCCATATGATGATGAAGGACATGGAACAATGATGGCTGGGATTTTAGTTGCCGACGGCGGCCTTACCGGAGTATCTACAGGGGTTGAACTATTTGTGGCGAAAGCATTGGCATCCAATGGAAGTGGAGAAGATGCAATTGTGTCTGAAGCTGTAGACTGGTGTATTTCTAGCAATGTGCACATCATCTCATTATCACTTGGAGGTGCTCCTGGAATCTTGCCCACATTTTTGGGAGGAGA
Source organism: Methanobacteriota archaeon (assembly GCA_002706615.1). Lineage (GTDB taxonomy): Archaea > Thermoplasmatota > Poseidoniia > Poseidoniales > Poseidoniaceae > MGIIa-K1. The sequence continues at coordinate 12,710 of PALS01000022.1, read as the reverse complement.
TGCACTTGAAGGCTCGGTTGATGATGCATATAGTGCAGGAATTGTAGTTGTAGCAGCAGCAGGAAATGATGGCGAAAATGATGACGGAGATGTTGCCTCACCAGGTAGTGTTTCAACAGTTATCTGCGTTGGCGGTGTTGATGAAAGGGGCGCTCTTTGGAGCGGAAGTTCTGTAGGAGATAATAATGGAAATGCGATACCATTCAGATGGATTCGGTTTGACCCTGATAAGAAACCAGAAGTCGTTGCGCCAGGTAAAGATGTACCAGTGATAATGTCAGGAGGAGGCTGGGGTCTAGCTTCTGGAACAAGTGCTGCGACCGTATATGTCACTGGGGCAATAGCGCTAATGTTTGAGCAGAACCCCGAGTTAAAGGCAGGGGAAAGTCAGAGTAGTGAAGATACTCTAGATGANATAAAGCAATGGATAATGGATTCTTCAAAACCAAAAGATGGCCAAACTGGCCATGATAATCACTATGGCTATGGGTTATTACAAATTGAAGATTTAATCGAAATTTCTTCGAGTTAATCTTTGGAAAACCATGCAACAATTGTACCACCGAAAATCGGCATGAATGCGATATGATAGTTTTCAGTAGTGGATTTGATTAATTCCATCCATTTGTTGAATCCAACAACCTCTGGGTCATCTTCTGCCCTATCTCCTACTGGAGGAATAGGTTCGACTGTTAATAATACTCCATTTTTAGACATCAAAGGCAGCATAGATTCGATATCAGAAGCAATCCTGTCCAATTGTGAATTGACAATAATAGCATCAGCATTTTCCTTTAATGGTGGCTCTCCAACTATTCCACCTGCCAACTTCCAAGCCTTTGTTTCTCCAGCAAGTATTGCAGTCTTACCAACAATTACTTTGCTATTTACGCTACTATAACGGTCCTTAAGTCTAGTTAGAATTACTGCAAATCGGTTTCCTTCCTCAACCATTTGAAAAATTTCTGGACTCGTATTTGATTCGAAATGATCCATAAGCCATGCTGACAAATGACCAATTCCCGAACCGATTTCGATTACATTTTTTGGCTCGATTCTCGATATGGCATCCCTGATTCTACGACGAACTGAAATCGACCATGTGGAAAGTCCCATGTGCTCCAACTGTGCACCGATATTTGCTGCAACTTGAGGCTCGTCGCGTGATAATTCATTGTTTGCAGTAAGTAAGGTTGAAAGGACCTCCTCGCGCATGTGTTGTCGTCTATACTATCCCCCTTCAATACTAGGGTTACAGCGGTAGCCTCAAAGCGGTGGTGCTAGGCCTCAGAAATAGGAGGGCTATAATGGACGAAGAGTTTGAAGATGATTTAGATGAGATTATTCTTGAAAATGCAGCTGAATGTCCAGAATGCCTTTTTGTAACCGGTCACACGATTCTCAAAGAAAAGGCGGTAGGGACTGGGGCTGATTACTTGTTAAAATGTAATGAATGTGACAAAGTACACAATTTGCAAGTACGAGAGCCAAAGGCTGTCAAGATCTCATTCATGCTCAGTGAAGGACCTAATACTAGAATGGCAGATGTGGAAATCGATGAAGATGAAGTAATTGTGATTGGAGATATCTTTGAACATGATGATGCTAGTTGGGAAATAAATCGTATCGAAGATAAAGAAAACAATTCTGTCACTAAATGTGANGCTACTGCAATCTCTCGTGCCAATGCTTTACGCTCGGACATGGTGATGGTTAGACTTACTCTGACTCGCGGTGAATACTCTGAAAGCGACTCAATTACTGTAGAAAGGGATACTGTCTTCAAAGCGGGNTCTATCATGACTCATAAAGAGCAAAAATGGAGAATAAGAGCGATTCATACCGGCTCAGGACGAACGATGACNGGACGTGTTGATGCTTATGACATTAAGAGAATCTATCTGCATGAGCCTCCTAGACCTGAAGAAAATATTCCTTATACCCCTCGAGAAAGAAGACAAGCTTGGAAGGAAGGAAGACTTGGAAANAACCCTAATCCNGTGATCCCCGATGCTGAAAAATCTGGAAAACCAAAACAACGGCATCGNACAAATCGTAGAAAAAAGAAACGTGATTAGTCAAGGCCTGTTAGACCATGGCATCAAAAACGCCTTAGCAACTTGTGTACCAATAGTGGGATTTTCTTTTAATCTTCGAATAGAATATTCATACCATTTTTCCCCATATGGAATGTAAACTCTAGTTCTATGTCCTTTTGCATTGAGTTTTCTACGCAAAGGCCCTCTTACACCTAAAAGCATCTGAAATTCATATCCNGGTCCTTTGTTGGCTCTTTGGTCACCAGCATTTTTTCTAGGGTCCAATCCATCTGGCGACATATTTCTTTCATTAAGCGCTTTCAAAGAATGTTCGATAACTGGATAATCATGACTAGCAATGCCTACATATGCGCCGGCATCCAACATGGAATCTATACACTCATTCATTGCATCAATAATCGGTTGACGTTGAGTATGAGAGATATCTTCAGGTTCCAAATAAATCCCTTTACAGATTCTGTAATCTGCATCTTGACCTAATTTTTGTTTAATGTTTTCAATATCATCAATCGTCCTGAATAATCGTGCTTGTAGTACAACTCCAACATTCTTGAATCCCTTTTCATGCATGTCCAGCATTACTTGTATTGTATCATCGGTAACTCGGTGGTCTTCCATATCTAATCTGACAAACATATCATGCTCATGTGCCATTTTAACCAAGGATTCGATATTTTCCATACCCTTTTCCGAATCTAAAAGTAAACCGAATGCAGTTGGTTTTATCGAAAGATTAGCATCTAATTTATTATCACTAATCGCTGCTATTACACGCTTATATTCTTCCAAGAAAAATTTAGCTTCATCTAAGGATTTTATCTCTTCTCCCAAAACATCAATTGTGAAACATGAGCCTTCAGAAGATAGCCTTTTCATCACTNTAACAGCATCTTCAAGTTTAGGACCAGCCACNTATCTACGACTAACCCATCCTACAAACCATNTTGGCATTCTNACCGTCATCGCCACAACAGTGCGGGAAAACAGTCCTACCATGTNTACCTCTCAGAGGAGCCGATTCTTGACCGTTTTCATTAGATGAGTTCAGCACTCTTTAGCAAAGGAACTTCTAATTCCGCTAGCAAATCTCTAATCGCCTGTCTTTGCCAACCCTTGAATGCCTTCTTATCCATACTACAAACTATCTCGCCACCAGGATAGGCTTTTTTTGTTGAATCGATAGAAGANCGGATGCTAGTTTCCCACATACCACCAACTTTGCCGTCATCATCTTTGGTAAATGGTAGAGCATAAGTTGCCAACATATGTCCAAGCCAAATATTTTCATGCAAACCAAGCATATTACCTCGTGGTGCATAATGGCCACCTCCTAAGGTGACAACAACACGACCTTCTCCTGGCCAATTACCCATTCCTTTACCACCATCAAGACCTAGGCCACGATGAATTATTCCTGCAAGTAATTCAGCAGCTCCTTCGTGACCCCAAGTAAGATTTGTTGAACCGATTTCAATGAATAGACTGGGCGTCTCAATCCATGGCCCGTGATGAGTGGTTTCCAATGAAAGATCAAAATCCTCAAAACCAGATGCAATACGATTNAATTCTCGCCACCATGATGCTAAACGCGGATTAGGAGGGGGGCAATCTCCNGACCTTCCCCCAAATTTCGGNGTTTCTTCNAAAGGAACTTGCATTGTACCGATATAATGTAAAGTCANNGATGCNTTGCCACTTGCTGCTGAGTGNCGAGANGGGAAAATAACCTCTGTAACCTTTTCTCCAGTAGAANNCTCCCAGCGCTTATCTAAATCGTCTTCCCATAAACAGCCATCTGGNAGCCACCACATTCTTGCATGTTTGAATGAGTAAGAAGGATGTCCTTCNACAGGCGATAATTCCTGCCAGTCATTGAATTTGAGNAAGTACTTAGCCTGATTAACNGAAGCAATGTCNCCTCCAGANACCATAATCAGGCTAACCATGTCATCGGCTTAGGGTTCCACTTATTCATCTCTTGGTGTAGTATCATTGACAAACTANCACCTTTTGGCGTGGTCATGGAGAGTGCGCCATGGAAGATATTCTCCCATAATGAAAAGGAGATTCGTATAGACGTTGATGGNGGAATTACCATCGATGGTGTAACTAAAAATCCTTTTCCAACTTCAATTTCACATGCGGCAATCTGTAGTGAAGGTCTAATTGCAACATGGGTTGACCATGATTTAAGATTAGCAAGAATGGCTCTAATCTCTTTAGATGAACCAATCAAAGAAGGTATTACCAAAGGAGAATTAAGAAAACGAAGGAATACAGAAGATGTTGCGGGTGCTATTTGGTGTCATACATTAGATGCTGAACCTCTGGCACTAACCGCTCAAGATGATTTGATAGTATTCGCTTTATGGCAACGTGGTATTTATGCTATCAAAAGTGATTCTACTGAAATCTGGAGAACTGGTTTACCAGAATTAGATGGCAAAAATCCACCGAGAGCGGAAGAGATTTCTTCGATCCATATTAATCAAGACATCCATGTTTGGATAAGGTGCGGTGATCACTTGATTATGGACAGAGAAACTGGAGATGAGAAAAATGGATTCACATTTCAATTAGAAGCTGACATCGAGGATGTATTCCATCATGAAGGACTATTTTTGTTAAGTGCGAAAGATGGTTTGGCATATTGTAGCGATGGTGAAAAAATTACTGAAATTCAACAACTAAGGGGCACCATCCAGGATGCTAAATATGATGGAGAATCATGGAGAGCTATTTGCTGGCGAGATGATGTTACTATTGGTCAAGTACAACCAATACAAAGAAAAGAATTGGGAGTACAAATCATTGAACAAGACGGCGAATGGATGGTTTTAGACAACCAATGGGACTTGACACCCCATATGACTGAATAATCATTCGTTCTTTACAGTGTAGCCGCAGCGACCACATGACTTGCGATCAGCGTGAACTGCGAGGAATATTCCCGGGCCACAGTTAGGGTCAGGACAAAATTCATTTTTGCGAACTAATTTACCATCTTCAACCGAGTACTTGGACCACTTAGCGCCGTCTTTAGGACCATCAGACATCACTCTTCACCTCCAGCGGCATCATCAGCGGGTGCAGCCGGTGCAGCAGGTGCATCATCTGCATCTTCTCCACCGCCTCTGCGCTTGTGAATGAACTTAGGCTCGACGCTCATTGCTTCCTTGCTGGAATAGATAAGAGCAACACCTGTAGTTTTAGCAACACCAAACCTTGTTACAACATCCTTAACCACAACAAAATCACGGTTTGAACCTGGTTCGATTGCTGCTATTTGTGTAATCATATCATTTCTTGATGGTGTTGGTGAGCCTGAATGACTGTGGCTGAATTTAATTTCTACTCTATTTAGAAGAGGGTTTTCTTTACGTTCTATAATTTCCATTCTTTCATCTCCATCAGCGTATTGATACCTTTAATGCATAATTCCCTGGTAATGGGATATTGAGTTTGGTCGCTATTTCTGAGCGCTTTGGGTCTAAAACGACCACATATCCAGACCAATCAGAAGAGACTGGTGCGGAAGGACATCGGGAACATTGGTCTATGCCATCTGCTAAAATCAGGTGACATTCGCTACATGCAAAGGGGTTTTTAGGCATACATAATCACCTCAGTTTTGATCCTCATGAATCCATTCATGACTTCCAAGTCCAGACTGCTTGCATGTTAATCCAATCTTAGAACGACGTGGGTCACTAGGGTCTGGTGAAAGAGATACGATTCGTGCACGTACTGAACTTCCTACACCGAGCCTACGTCCACTTTGACGACCTTCAACAACACCCATTCCAGCATTGATGTCTACATGGTCTTCCATAATCTGCGACTTGTGAAGTAATGCTTCCATTGGACCAATTCTTACGAATGCACCAAAATCATTTATTTCTGAGACTGCACCTTCTACAACTTCATAATCATCCATACAGAATAATACTGCATTAAATCGTACTTGTTGATAGATTGCCCCATCACCATGGATAATTCTTCCACGGTCTAATGGTTCGTGATTAGAAGTGACCAAAACGAAACGGTTTTGTTCATCAAAACGACCTTCAAAAGCAGATGCTGCAAGACGGTCTATGTGTTGGTCCAGAGACTTGTCCTTTCGGATATATTCAGCTGGAATACGTATGGTGTCTTCCTTAGTTATGATTTTGTACATAATCAATTCCCCCTCAGGCTCCCAATCCCGTTTTGCATGAGAAAGGACGAAGGGGGGAATGCCCCATCCGTCCTTCACCGGCATGCGCCTCGGGAGAGAAGAGTAACCGAAGTCATGCTCGCCACCATCGGCCCCTATTTGAAGGGTACGCACCCGAATTATTCCCTATTAGAGAACAAAAAAGGAGGATTGGCTGAGAAAATCCACTATTGAAATCATTATTTCATGGGCCCTACGGGCCCAAAGCAATAACAACCCCTAAAGCCCCGATATTGATGGTGAAGAGGCGGATGCGTAGCCAAAAGCGTGCANTATTCATGGTNGCAATCATGCTATCATCACTGGTAGTCTTTTCACCAAATACAGCTGCGGATGATGAAATTGTAGCGTGGGACCCTCTTTCACAGCCTTGGGGTCAGTATGGNAGAGAGCCTGGTCACTCTCGTTCAATGCCNGAACATGGCGAGACTGGTTTGATGACAATTGAGAACCCCGCTATCAACTGGGTCGCTTTTGATTCGGGACTTGGTGCAGATGGATACGGGGTTGCTATCGCAGACCTTTCCGCTTCCATATCTGTTCAATCCCAGGGAGCGGTTGAAAGATGTGGAAAGGACCATTTATTCGCTGTGATGACCAATACAGATTCTTCGACTGGCGACAGATATCTTACAATCATTGAAGGTGATACTGCAAAGGTAGCATGGACTGCAAACCTTGGTTCTGCCAAGTATATCCGATCGACACCTATGATTGTAGATGTTGANGANGATGGTAAAATGGAAATCGCATTAGCNTACGATACNGATTCTAGTATGAAAATCGACTTATGGGCTCCTGAACTCTCCTGTGANGAATCAGGATGGGCATCTAGCGGCCATAGTAACGAGAGACTGTGGTCTTGGTCAGATTCAGATTTACGNATAGGAATNACAAGCCCNCATTGGTTTACTCGCCAATCCGATCACCTTTCTGTNACCCAACCATTGGTAGCAGATTTGGCAATGGATGGNAACCCGGAAGTNGTTGTTGCTGCAGTTGATACTGCAACAGATGAACCAACAGTGATTGCATTACCACTAACTCTGCAAATACCAGAAGAAGATTGGAAGGTAGCCCTAGATAGAGGTACTCATCCTTCTGACCCATCGTTTGCAGCATTGGATGATGATAGTGGAGCAATCGTTCTCACAACTGTTGATTCTAACAGCGGAAATATGTGGATTTGGCGAATTGACGGTGAAACTGGTTCATTNGATTGGGAAAGAATTGCCATTCAAAATACTGATTCAGATGGAGATACACCACGGCTAAGACTACCCGGTCCTGTAATTACTCAGCTAGATAGTGACGCTGCTCCAGAAATGATTCTGACTCTACCGATGGATTCCAATGGAGGAGATGATGGAATGGGTGCGCAGTTCGTTGCCATGGAATTAACAAGTGCTACTGAAATGTGGAGATTCCGTGCCAAAAATGGTTATGCTGATGCTGAACCAATCGCAATAGATACTTCTGGAAACGGTATTTCNGACAGGGTCTGTTGGGTAACTTGGTATTCCGACTCATCTTGGTCTTCTGAGCGAGCCGGAGCCGCNGGTTGTCATGATGTAGAGGATGCACCNGATACTCCNCCATTTAGAGAATGGGCTAGGACGCTACAAAGTAGTTCAGGAACCGATAATGATGAAATCGCAGTTTCCCCTCCTCTATGGATCGATTTAGATGGTGAAAGTGANCCNGAGTTNNTAGTAGCATTTGGACGGAAAATTTTNGCATTCGATGGAGAAACNGGGACTCCAGCAGACATTGGCACTGGATGGAGTTCTCCAATTGANGTACCCCACAGGACGTGGGCTGCACCTGCAGTTGCNGACTTAGATGGAGATGGTTATCTCGATATCTTAGTTGGTGATGCACTAATTAGTGAAGCGATTGTCGACCTCGCCCCTCTTGCTGATGAACGTGGAATTGGATTTACTCCAACCGACCCTGACCCTGGTGAAAATGTAACAATTACCGGGCAGTATTCCAATATTGGAACAATAGATACAAATGAACCNGTAGATGCTGTTATTTTACTAGATGGTGTTGAAATAAAGCGTCATCGNACAAATATTGNCGANGCAGTNGCACCATCAGGNGAGGGTGGNCCAATCACATTTAGCGTAGAGATTGTAGCAACTCTNGGATTACATTCAGTGCAACTNATGATAGATCCTAATTCCAATATAACTCAATCTCGAGTCGATAATGACATNTTCAATACCACATTGGTAGTTCTNGAACCATATGTCGCACAAATTAACAGTCCTGCTGAGATACCAAGAGCGCTNCCTGGTCAAAGTGAAACTGTAGAAATCAGTGTAACCAGTATGGGTAGTAGAAATTCAGACTGGACACTTNGCTATGATGATAGCACATTACCTGATGGATGGAGTTTCACCCCGATTAGTCCTGATGATTTAGAACTGGAATTAGAAAGAGATGTTGCACAAATAGTCGAGTTCGATTTTGCAGTACCACAAAATGCGATGGGTTCTGACGATGCACAAATTGAATTAACGCTCACATTAGATTTAGATNCNAGCATTAGTACAACACTAATTCNACCTCTTGAAGTTGAAAGGACGAGAGGGTTGTCTCTACAGGGAAATACTGGCCTACCATCTGCAATAGGTTATGGCCGTCCGGGAGATTCGGCACATGTATGGATGCTGATTGAAAATATTGGGAATGCACAAGAGACTACACAGATGCAATGGTCATCCAACACTTGGGATGCTGAGACGAAATTGATAGATTACAATGGTGTTGAACAATGGAATGTTGAATTNCTGCCTTCTTCAACCAAAGAATTNCTTATCGATTTCGAAGTACCCGGTTCAACAACTCTAGGAGAGTCATCCAGTACAACATTGTCATTATGTATTGGCGCAGGTGATGATGAAATNTGCGAGAGTTTTGAAATTACGGTATATGCATCNAATGTAGCAACTGANATCCCACATATTCGAACAATCCCTGTAACCGGACTATCATGGGATATTGAAGCNAACATGCCGCCAGGAGGGNTTTTACAATGGGATATGTCTCAAGCNGGCATGATGTTAGAAGATTGGTCATGGTCTACCGCTGGTGATTTAGTGATCAATGGAACTATGCTTGAATTGACAGGTCTAACTGGAACATTACATCTTGATTTACCAATGGATGCACCACCTAACCGACATTACTTCAATCAGAGTTCTGAATTGGAGTCTGATTCATCGCTAGTNATTTCCCTTCATATATTGCAAGTTTATCGTGCGAATGCTGAAATTATCGAACCGGAAAATGGTGCTGTAATCAATGTGACAGAAAGAACGCAAATCGGNTTGCGATTAGAGAACCCAGGAAATGGCGAGGATTCCTTTGAGTTAACTGGCTATACNTTGGCTGGAAACCTCTCATATGCTCCNAATNTCACATTCGAAATAGGTAATCCAGAGCGGACNCTTGGACCTGGTTCNCATCTTAATATGGCAGTATATGTCACATTACCTGCAGATGTACCTGCACGTGAATTATTCCAAATTGGATTTAATTGGACTAGTATTAGCGACCCAANTGTCTCTGATTCANCAAATATAACGGTAGAAGCAAGACCNGACCATAGATGGAATGTTAGCGTACTACAAGGTTCACAAATAGATGTCATTCCTGGAGAAGAATTAATTCTAGAACTCACTGTTGAAAANATAGGNAATACAGATGACTTACTGACATTGACNCCACAGTTTGAACTNACATACAATGGAAGCGACTCCTCAATTTGGTCTGCAGATGCAATAAATAGTTCACGACTTAATGTTNGNGAAAANGAAAATATTACTCTTACAATTAATGTTCCTGAAGGTTCATGGGCAGGAAGTTTGGCGAATTTGAAACTAATGATGTCATCTAATGATTTCCAGATAGAAGACAATGTATCACTNAATCTAAGCATTGATCAAGTCGCAGGTTGGAGGATTGACCTCAGCAATACAAATCTAGAAGTTCCGCCCGAAGGAGGTATGATTAACCTCANTATAGAGCAAAAAGGTAACGCNATTGTCAGGCCTTATTTCTACAAATCTGGCGATGGTTGGAGTGTNGAATTACCTTCTTCTGGACCTGCGATTGAACCGGGNCAATCTGCTACTATCTCGGTAAATATAACTCCNCCAAGTGATGCTGTTGCTGGTGAAGTCGGAGTCATTAGCATAATGATTCAAAATGGAGTTCCTCTTGAAAAGGGTGGTTCGGGAATAATTGTTGAAAATGTTCCTATTAGAGTTGGTGCATCTCCNGGTATTGAATTAGGATACAAAGGAGCTTGGAAGGTTCAGGATGGNGTACTCTCGTGGCCAACTGCTTGGATTGAAAATACCGGNAATGATGTAGCAATAATGGATNTAGAAATCACNAANCTNCCTGCGGACTGGCTCTTGGAAGGAGANGGAGTTGTTGTTGTTGCACCGGGTGAAATCATTGGAATACCACTACAGGTTCAACCGTCTTCTGATTGGAATGGAAATAATCTTCAGTTTGATATTTCTCTGACCCACCCCACACTGGGAGAGATGATTTTACCATTGACAATTAACCAATCTGATACNGTACTNNTCAGTAGCCCAGTCCATNCAGGAAGNAGTGGTGAAAAGGTCTCGATTACAATCTNCAANATTACAACTGGNGATTCNACNTCGCAAGTAACATTNCCAGATGAGAGGAGTAATACAACCCACAAAGGTATGATCTTACACTTNGTTGGNATTCCTGCACCGGTTCATACAGCCACATGTACAATGGTTCAAGGAGATTTATCCAAATTGGGAATCCAATCATTAACCCAATCATGGGCTAATTGTACTGTTACTGCAAATCAAGACCATGCACTAACCGCTAATTTTTGGCTACGTACTAATGGTGGAGAATTATTGGATTCTGGAACTATGAGGCTATTTCCTGGTGAGACAACTAATTCAATGGTTTCAGTAAGTGGTTGGGACCCAGAACCGGGCGCTGTATCTGTGGAGTTGCTCATAGTTGATTCCAATGGAATAGTACTCTTCCAAGATGTATCTAACCATGTTAGTCACCAATCTAATTGGAATGTTGGGCTTGACTCTTTCATTGCTGATTCTGAATCGATTACTCTCGGAATAAGTAGAGTCGGATATCAGAAAATGGATAATTCGGTATGCACAGTTGAGATGTCGCAAGATGATGGGGCTTGGTCAAAGACTTTCTTTGTCGATATTGAAGGAGCGAGTGTTGCGCCGATTATAGTGATTGATCGACCTACTGAGGTGACTGGTGGTTCTATTCTTACCGCTAGTATTTCTTGCCTAGAACCATGGGATATCGATGATAACCCAGACGATGATACAATTACTACTGTCGCTGATGAATTACCATTAATCGAATATCAATCAAGTGACTTGTTTTGGACCTTTGGAATCGCTGCTTTGTTGTTAGTTGTAGCATGGTTTGCAGGTATCTTGACTGTTAGGCCAAAGGGTGAAGACGGGAGTAAATGGAAAAACAATCCCAAAAACCCATACAAAAAATCAGTTGATTTACCAGCTGAGGAAGATGAACCTGAAGTTGAAATGGAAATAGACGATATTAGTTTTGATGAGGATGAATTTTCAGAAATAGAAACCGATGTCCAACCCGAACCTGTAGCAGAGCCTGAACCTGAGCCTGAACCGATTTACGATATCGACGATGATACTGCTAGTGGTAGGCTATCTGCAATGCGATTCGAGATAGAAACCGATGCTGACCCGGATACTACAGTTAAGAAAGATGACATTTCTAGCAGATTGGATTCATTTCTAAAGGACCGCTGAGTTCATTGATGTTGGCCTTGTCCGGCCAATCATGGAAGAGGCTTTGGAGGCAACTACACCCTTCTACACAATCGACCCAATGGTCAGTACTAGATTACAAGCGGTGCAAGATGCACTATTGAATAATCAATGGAGTAAAATGATTTCTAATGACGATGACCTTCGAATTAGATTGATAACACAGGGTGTCGAAAATCCAGATAGTAGAGATTCTATTACATGGGATGATGCAAATCTATTTTTCTTGTCCTGTATCGATTTGACAAGGGACGGAAAACCAAATCATCTCGAGGCTGGAATTTCAAAGGCACGTTTCGGAAGGTTTCCCTACAAAGACGGTTCACCCCTAACCTATCTTATGGAATGGATTAGAATTGCAAGAGATAACTTTGAGCAAATGGAAATATTGGAAAATTTATTGGAAAAGTTGACAGGATGTTTGGAGGGTACTAGTATAGAAACTGGAACTGGTAGAATAATGATGCAAGGCTGGCTAGATGCTACAGAGACTACAGAGTTACGTAAATGCCTGACGAGTCGATGTTGGAGAGCATCTGCTGATGAACCATTTGATGGAGGATGTACTGATTCAGC
>PALS01000021.1 GCA_002706615.1 Methanobacteriota archaeon | reverse complement strand
ACCACTAGTTGTACGAATAAATTTTCTGTCGCCAGGACCACTGTCAATCGTAGATGTGGTTCCATCACTAGTACGATTACCATTACTAATTGTTGTTGATATTGCAAGTGATTGAGAAGGATCAATAAAATATTCGAATCCGGTTTTCACAAACAAGTTTGGTCCACCAGAGTTAGATTCACTTACTTGATCTAGGCTATTGCTGAAAGTAGCAAAATCCATGGTTCGAAGGCTATTACCTGATGAAATTCTTTTCCTCTCATTCATACCTAGATTTATAAAAGAATTGAATGAGGTCGTACGGTAATTTACTTGACCTGAAAGATTCGTTCCACCTTGTGAATCTCCACCCGTATTTACGTTACCATTTAATCCTGCAAATTTATTTTCTTTAAGCACAATATTGATAATTCCCGCCATTCCTTCTGGATCGTATTTGGCACCGGGGTTTGTCATTACTTCAATATCAGCAATATTCGCTGAAGGTATGCTTTGAAGGAGAGACTTAACATCACCACCAGCAATACTTGAAGGTTTTCCATCTATCATAAGATTGACTTTAGAGCTTCCTCTGAGACTTACATTATCATCAGGATCAACTTCAATTCCTGGAACTTGTCGTAGAGCATCAATTGCATTACCACCTGTTGATAAAGAATTTTTTTCTACATTAAAAATCCGTTTCTCTGCTGTTTGAACAAATAGAGGTCGTTCTCCTTCAACGTCTACACCAGCCATTTGCAATGTAGTTTGAGATAATGAAATAGTTTCAAGATTATATTCAGTTTGGTTATCGCCAAAAGGTAGAAAAGTAAATGGTCCTAATTCTTGTTTTTTATATCCAATGTACTCAACTACAATCTTGTGACGACCTAATGGGATCTCTTTTATATTAAACTCACCATCTTCATTAGTAATTCCACCTGTCATAATTGTACTACTTCGAGCATTAATGATTGCAATTGAAGCATATGCAATAGGCGTTCCAGAAGCTGAATCAATAACGGCTCCATAAACTACTCCAATTTTAGGAACATTTTTGGGATCCATCTGTTGCCCAGACATACCACCATATCTTCCACTTCTTTGACCTACAGCTAAGGTAGTAAAGCATAATAATGTAATTATAAATAGATTTTTCAACGCATCCTCCCATTTAGTTAGCTAGCTAACCAATTAGACTTCTTTTAATTATGAAAGTTAAATAATGACAAGAACTTATATTAATTATTTAGTTTAAACAACAATTTTGAGCGTTATGAGCGTATTTCATTTTATTTATTAAATTCAGGCGGATATTTTTTATGCCATCCCGTAGCTTCTTGATAAGCTTTAGCAATAGCAAGCGTATTGCCATCTCCATATAGTTCTCCAACAAAACTTATACTAGTGGGTCGCCCTTTACTATTAAATCCGTTTGGAACAACAACGCATGGATGCCCAGTTAAGTTTGTTCTAAGTAAGTTATCCCCATAAAATGAAGGAATGATATAAACATCTATTTTTTCCATTAGTTCCGACATCTTTTGGTTGAGTAACGTGCGTGCACGATTAGCATTAATATATTCTACTGCTGGAATAAACCTTGCTTCTCTAAAAACATTGGGCCACGCATTCTTTACCTGTCTTACCAATTGATCGTCTTCATTTGAGCGTGTCAACTCATCGAATGCTGCAGCTGCTTCAGCCTGAAGAACAAATGAAAGAGCTTGGGTTGGAAATTCTGGTAATTCAATTGGGATAAGGTTCAGGCCCATTGATTTTAAGATGTTAAGAGATGCTTTATCGTTATTTGAGGTAGAAGAATCAACAAATGCAGATTCAACATATCCTATCCTTAAATTTCTTAAACCTCTCTTTGATGGATAAATAAAAGGAACATCTCGAACTGTACGATCAATATTATCAGCCCCTCGAATAGTTTCAAAAATTATAGCCGAACCTTCTACGCTTCTTGTCATTGGTCCAAGTTTATCCATCGTCCAGCTCAAGGCCATCGCTCCTGACCTGCTGACTGTTCCAAAGGAAGGCCTTAGACCAGTAACGCCATTACGAGTAGCTGGCGATATAATGGATCCCCATGTCTCAGATCCAATAGAAAACCCAACTAAGCCTGCCGCTGTTGCTGAGCCTGGCCCTGCTGAAGAGCCGCTTGATCCCTGTTCAGTATCCCAAGGGTTTTTTGTTTTCCCTCCAAACCAAACATCTCCCCACGCTAAAGCTCCAAGTGTTAGTTTTGCAATAAGAACAGCTCCAGCTTCTTCTAGCTTTTTTACTACCGTGCCTTTATCATTAATTAATTGATCTTTAAAAGGTGTTGCTCCCCAGGTAGTCTTATAGCCAGGTACAGACATTAGGTCTTTTGCTCCCCATGGTATCCCATGAAGTAGGCCTTTATATTGACCTCTTGCAATTTCTATGTCTGCTTTTTTTGCCTGTTTAATTGCTAATTCTTCAGTTATAGTTACTACACATTGCAACTGATCTTTATAACGCTTAAGTCTTTCAATATACATTCTTGTAAGAGCTTCTGAAGTCACTTGCCTTGTACGAATTAAATTGGCTAGCTCAGGAATTGTCATAAAAGCACAAGCTTCAATATTATCAGGAAAAGATGTCTCTATATCATTAAACTTGAATTGGTCTCTACCTCTAGGTGGCTTTAATCCTATTGGCAAAGGATCATAGAAAAGTGGAAAAGGTGTATCATTTTGTAATTCAATTTCACGAAGAGAATTATACTGTTCTACTCTTTCAATTACATTTGGTAATAACGAGTCTCTTTCTGAAGATGAAAAAGAGAGACCAGATATTTTTTCAGCTGATAGAATATCATTTTTTGAAATATCTTTTCTTTCGCAACCAAAAATTAAAATAATAACGAACCAAAAATAATTTTTCATATCTCTTTACCTATTACCTAAATAAAATACACATAAAATTACAAAGTTACTGATGCGGTTGCATCTTTTTTCGATTCCTCCTATTTTATCACATAAGCAGGAGATATATTTTGGAAGAACAACTGATTCAACACCTAAAAGATCTTGTATCCATTAATTCAGTAAACCCTGACCTTTCAAAGTTAGGGCAGGGTGAAAAACAAATTGCAGAATTTATACATAATCACTTTACTAAACTTAATATTGAGAGTAAGGTCCATATTATTAAAGATGATCGGTGCAATACCACAGCTTTCCTCAAAGGCAATAATCCTGAAAAGATATTACTTTTAAATGGACATTTAGATACGGTTGGTATTGAGGATATGAAAGATCCTTTCATATTAAAAAATGATGGTGATCATTTGTATGGAAGAGGTACTTATGATATGCTAGCAGGATGTGCAATTCAAATGGCATTAGCTACATTTTTTTCAAAAACCCCCTGCCCAATATCTTTGGCTTTTACATTTGTTGCTGATGAAGAAAACATGAGTATGGGGATGGAACACCTAATTAAGCACTACTTGCCTACTCTACCATCAAAACCTTTTTTAGGTATTTTTATGGAACCAACTGAAGAAGCTATTGGGATTAGTCATAAAGGATACTCATGGTATGAACTAAAGATTGAAGGTTTAGCAGCACATGGTAGTAGACCAGAACAAGGTATTAATGCAATTTTTCCAATGGAACATGCTTTGTCCGAATTATCAAAGATTAATAAAGAACTTTTAGATGAAGAGCCTCATCCACATCTAGGTCATGCAACACTACATCCTGGCATGATTTCAGGAGGAACAGCAAAAAGTGTTATAGCATCAGAATCAAACATAAAATGGGAGAGGAGAACACTTCCTGGTGAATCTAAACAAAAGTTAGATGATGAATTACAAAGGGTAATCTCTGCGGTACTAAAAGCGCCAGGGAACCATAAAGTAACAGGTTCACAAGTTTATAATCGCCCGCCAAATGAAGTAAAAAATCACTCAACAATTGAAACTCTTAGGAAAGTAGCCGGTAATAAAGATTACAATGGTATGTCTTATTGGGCAGATTCAGCCTTGGCAACCATGGCTGGGATTCCATCTATTCTTTTTGGTCCAGCTGGGCATGGCGCTCATGCTATTGATGAATGGGTGAGTAAAGAAAGTATGCTGAATTGTTATAAAACGATGAAAAAATTTATTTTGGAACTATAAATATATCAAATCTATTATGTGGTATTTATCACAACACTAAACTTGCAGAGATTGTAATTTTAAATAATTTTTTTGATGGAGAATTATCATTTTGAATAAATTAAAACTAATTTTTTTATTTGCTTCTTTACTTATAATTGGATGTGAAAAAGAATCTTTGATTGAAGACGAAATCGTTGGGGAATGGTATATGCCACAAACCCTTAATCGAATTACTTCTGGAAGATCAATTAATGATTTAGCAGATCACAGTTTAAATGCATGGAATTATTCTATGATGGTCACTACAAACTCTAACCAAAGCTTGATCGATCGTATGGGTGATCCAGAAGGATCTGTTAGTGTTACTGGCGCGGTAAATGATGAAATTAAGTTTATGCAGGGCTGGTACGATCCTTTTTCAGAAGAGTCATCTGTTTACATTACAAATTACAAATGGAACATGTTTCAACAAAATGAGGGGCCAATTATTTCAGTAAATATGAATAATTATTCCCAAGAAGAATGGGGATGGAATGATTATTTAAATATTCATTTTAATAATGGAAATTATATTGAAATTGAGCAAGAGATAGATTATTCTTTCAATGGAAAAACATTAAACATTCCAAGCCAAACTCTAGTCCATTCAGATGATGTGAATGTTAATCTTGGTGGTTCATTAACTTATCCAACTATTAACATTCCTGCAAATACTCCCACAGAAATATTTAGTTATGATGATGAAGAGTCTTGGGATTATGGTAATTGGACAATAGATATTCAAGAAAATGGTCGATGGGTAGAAAAATATACTTGGGAAGAACCTTATGATTCTTCCGGCTGGACCCATACATATACAGATTCTACAGTTGCTGAATGGCGTTTAGAAGAAGATACTATATTTGTTACTTATAGCTACGATGATATTTGGGTTAATTCCAATGATGGTCCTGGTGTTGGTCAAGGTGCATGGCTTTATGAAATTGCATATGCCTTTGATATGAAAGGTGATTTTTTGACTTTATTGAATGAATTTAAAATGTGTGAAAATGAAGAGTTCTGCCTTGAATGGTTTGAATATGATTATGGCTTAGATCGGGGAAGCTTAGAAGAATTAAAAATGGTTTGGACTTTAGAATTTTCAAAAATTCCTCCGCTCAGATCAAAAGAGTTCAAACGACCATTTAATAATGCTATGAAGCGCTTTCCTCCTTATAATTTATTAAAATAATATTATTTTGAGATCCAATCTAAAGTCTCAATCAAATTTTTAAATACAGGAGCACCTGTCTCTTTTAGCCTTTTACTGCTAACATGCCCTGTACCAACTAATGCACAATCTGCTCCAATAATATCAGCAACTTCTTTATCATGTAACGTATCTCCAATTAAAATTATTTCATTTGATTCAAATTTTAATTGCTCTACCCACTCTTTTCCAGTTTGTTCTTTACCATAAGCGTAATGATTATCTTGGCCTAGAATTTTTATGAAAAACGAATTTATTTCATGAAACTTTAATGAGTCATCTAGCATTACTTGGCTNGAAGCAGAAAGAAGNGNTTGTGTGANACCTAAGCCTTTTGCTGTTCTAAGCATATCAACAGCATCAGAATGGAGTGGTATTTCATGTACACGATTCATATATCCATTAATAAATTCACTACCTGAAATTTCAAACGACTCTTTATTAAAGTCAAAACCAAGCTTTATATAATAGTCTTTAACTGGAAAACAAAAGTTNTCTAAAAACCATGATTCTGTCATTAATTTCATTCCTCTTTTCTCTAGCACTTGATTCATTATTTNAATACAAAAATGACGATCATCTAATAGTGTCCCATTCCAATCCCAAATGATGTGTTTATACTTCATATATCATNATAAAACTGCAAGAGATTTATTGGAAAAAGAAATAAATTTTCACTTATGTTTTCGTCAATAAATAAACTCGTTAATTCATTGGAGAAAAGAGTGAAAGAACCATTGCCTGGCTCTTCTGCTCATTTATTAACTAAAGTTCAAAGTAAAATAAAATTCAATTTTCCTTATTCTACCGAAAATGCAAAAAAAGCCTCCGTATTAATTTTATTATTTCCTGAATCTAATAACATTCATTTTTTTTTGACCCAAAGAACCTTTTCAGTAGAGCATCATAAAGGTCAAATTTCACTACCAGGCGGAATGTGTGAAAAAAATGAACAAGCGACCAATACAGCACTTCGTGAAACTGAAGAAGAAATTGGTGTCAATCAAAATGAAATTAAAATCATAGGTGGATTAACACCATTTTTTACACCTAACTCAGGATTTATGGTTCATCCATTTATCGGTTGGTGTGATAAACGACCTGAAACAAAAATTCAAGCTGATGAAGTTCATAATTTGTTTTCACCATCATTATCTCAATTATTAAATGATCAAATTTTAGAATCTGAGGATTGGAATCTTAAAGGCTACCAAGCCAAAGTTCCATTTTATAACTTTGATGGTCATAAGGTATGGGGTGTGACCGCGGCTATTTTATCTGAATTTAAATTAATCTTAAAAGATGTAATAAATTGAAATTATACTTCTACTCTAATTTATTATTAAATAAAAAATTATTTTTATTAATGTTTACATTATTGTTTTTATTATCCTGTGATGATACAAAATCAAATGAGTTTATCGAAGAAAAATCAAGCCCTATTTCTTCAATGCTTCAATTTATTATTGATACAAAAAGTAAAAAAATAATAGATGAGCCTAAAATTCCTGCAACCCTCATAATTACGGATAGTACCGATACACTTTATAATGGTCATATTGGTATTGAATTGAGAGGTTCAACTTCTCAAATATTTTTTGATAAAAAATCTTATGGTGTCGAAACATGGGATCAAAATGGCAATGATATTGATATTGCGTTAGCTGGATTTCCTGCAGAAGAAGATTGGATTTTTCATGGTCCATTTAGTGATAAAAGTTTAATACGAAATGCTCTTATTTATGATCTGTCAAATAAAATTGGTCAATATGCTAGTCGAACTCGTTTTTTTGAAATGAAACTTAATGGTGAATTTCAAGGTACATATTTGCTAATGGAAAAGATTAAGCGTGATAAAAATAGAGTTGACATAGAAAAACTAGAGTCAAATGATAATGATCCTAATCTAATTAGCGGTGGGTACATTATTAAAATTGATAAGACAACAGGTGAAAGTACTAGTCATGGAGATTACAATGAGAAAATATCATTTTATTCAAAATATGACCCAAACGGAGAAGAAGGAAAAGATAAAAAAATATTTTTTCTATATGATGTGCCAAGTCCAGAAAAAATTTCAAAAGAACAAAAAATTTATATTCAATCATATATAAATAGTTTTGAAGAGGCACTACTTTCAAATGATTTTTCAGATCCAAAAACTGGATATCGACAATTTATTGATGTTGATAGCTTTGTAGATTTTTTTCTTTTAAATGAGCTAAGTCACAATCCAGATGCATATAGGTTAAGTACGTATATGCATAAAAAAAGAAATGGTAAATTAAAAATGGGACCCATTTGGGATTTCAATATTGCTTTTGGTAATGTGAATTATTGTAAAGGTGAGGATGTTAATAATTGGATATTTAAATATAATGATTATTGTCCAGATGATTTTTGGTTAGTTCCTTTTTGGTGGTCTAAACTTCTAAATGACCCATATTTTGCAAATAAAGTAAAATCACGGTGGCAAGGATTAAGGCAAAATGAATTATCAGATAAACTAATATTTGGTAAGATTGATTTACTTATTTCAGAGTTAGAAACTTCAGATGCAATTAAAAGAAATTTTGAAAGATGGCCTATTTTAGGTCAATGGATATGGCCAAATTCATACGTAGGAACAACATATGAATCTGAAATTAATTACTTAAAAAATTGGTTATCCCAGAGATTAACTTGGATGGATTCTAATATTCCCTCTTTATGATCAATTAGTACTTATTATCTAATTAAAGTAATTTTTTCTTGTATCTTTTTATGGCCATCATCTATAGATATAAAATAAATACCACTTGCAAGAAGGCTTGCATTAATATTTTTACCTGACCACAAAATGCTATTATCACCCGCTAGAGCTTTGTGATTTTTACTCCAAACTCTCTGACCATTAATATTATAAATAGCAACTTTAACATTAGTGCTAACTAATGAACTGAATTCAATTTTAATTCTATTTGACATAGGATTAGGATATAGCTTGTAGTCAAATATTTTTAGTCCAGCTTCTGCTTCTTTAGATTGAATCTTTAAAAGTTTTAAATTAGCTCCAGGTCGATTAATTCTTACGCTAATCATTTGCTGNCCTTNAGATAAAAATGTCTCACCCAATAAAGTGTCTTTCCATATTTGGNCTCCTCCCGTNTTTGGNAGGTCCAATGCTTCAATAATCTTTTCTTGTCCTAAAAAAATAGTTATAGANCTAGTATTCACTTCAGAAGCACTTCGAACAGNAAAAGAATAATCTCCATCTTTTACTACATTAATAGTNTAATTCATAAANTCACCTGGCTGTGTCCACCCCACATTAAATGGAATTATAGTTGTATCGCTTGAAGATTCAATATCCACCCCATCATTTCTATAACTCCANCCAGTATTNCCTCCNCTTATCTGGTCTCCAACCCCTGTCCTCATATAATCATAGTCCATATANGAAAGGCCNAAAGCTCCTAAATCATAATCAGCAAGAGCAATGCTTCCTGGAATTAAATTATCTTTAAANGGTTTACTCTCTAATCTATAACTAGGNTCAATTAATGATGCTATAACGTCCCTTTTAATTTCACAATTTTTTAATAATAAATTTTCAGCCATTTCCATAAGCCCATTCAAACAGATTTCAGCCGAAGGTTTCGGAGTTTTCCCAGCCCAATAATCTAANATGCTTCTATAATTTTTGGTAATTGGNACTGATGCAATGGCTCTTATAGTATCATATTTTTTATAAGTCCACCAATTCCAACCAATGCCTCTACTTTCAACNAGCGCTATTACTCTAGACCACCACTCATTTGAGTTTTCACCAAATTCTCCCAACCAAAGCGGCCTATTAGTTTGGATACCAAAATTAATAATGTATTGNATAGTCCCAATAGTTACATCATTCCAATATTTATGAAAAGACCAAACCATGTTTTTATCTATTGGTGGTGACAAACCATTAAANGTAGTTGAATAATAATTNCCATTAACAAAAATAATATGATTTTTGTCATATTCTCTTACACGATTTCTAATTTTAAGATGCAAACTTCTATTCTCTTTATTCCCCATATTATTTGGTAGGACTGGCTCATTAATTAGATCATAACCGCCAATCGTTGTTTCATTACTATAACGTCTTGCTATTTCACCCCAAATTTCTATCAAGTGATCTTGATTTTCTTTTTTTGTCCAGAGTTCTGCAACTCCATCAGCATCAGCTATCTCCCCAGGACTTTGCCCTCCAGGAGCTGCGTGCATATCTAGAATAACGTATAAATTATATTTNTTACTCCAACTAATGATACTATCAACTATAGTAAAACCTTTGTCTATATACTGACCAATTGAGGGACTAAAAAACTTGTAATGTAGTGGTAGNCGAATTGAATTGAAACCCCAATCAGATATGGCTTTAATATCTGCTTCTTGAACATAATTATTTTCAAATTTTTGATAAAATTCATTTGCTGAATCTTCACCAACTAGGTTTACTATTTTTTCTCTAATCGTTGTAGGGGATCCCGAACCAGGGATTTGAAACATATATCCTTCTGGCACNAACCAACCACCTAGCGCAATACCTTGAAGAATTACTTTTTCCCCATTGCTGTTTATAATATTTGTATTGGATGTTTTAAGGAATCCTTGCCCTAAACCATAAGTAAATGATAGAANATAAATTAAATATTTTAGATTACTTTTCTTGTTTTTCATAAACTCGAACATAGTCTACTTCCATATCTTGAGGAAAAACAGTTGTATTATTCGGCGGACCAGGCCAATTGCCACCCACAGCAACATTAAGCAAAAGATGAAACCGTTCATTAAAAGGCCATGTTCTAAAATCATTTGTAAAGTCATTTTTAAACGTAAAGTGNAAAGTATCATCTATAAAAAAATCTATTTTTTGTTCGCTCCATTCAATAGAATAAANATGAAACAATGTTTTTACNTTTTCAATTAACTTTGAATTTGTTCGCTGAGTCCCAATAATATGATTATAAGACTCTGTATGAACAGAACCATGAATTCGTCCTTCATCATGCCCAACATGTTCCATTATATCGATTTCGCCACTTTTTGGCCAACCTCCATANATCCAATCACTNGGTAACATCCATATTGCTGGCCAAATACCTTGGCCTAAAGCAATTTTTGCTTTTACGTCAATACGACCATATTGCCAATCACCTTTTCCTACTGTACGCAATCTTGCTGATGAAAAGTTCCTTAGATTATTTGGCGAACCAATTCCAGCTGGTTCATATTTTGCTCGAATATGTAAGATGCCATTATCTACAAACGAATTAGATGAATCGTCAGTATAATATTGAAGTTCATTATTGCCAAACCCATGGCCACCTACCTCATGTGACCATTTATTTATATCTAATGATNCACCATCAAATTCATCTTGCCAAACAATGTCCCAGCCTTCACGATCCCAATCATTTAATTGCTTAGAATCTTCCATATCATTTTGGGAGGTACACCCAAATAAAAGAAAAATTACAAACCAATACACCCTCATTTTATTAAACTAACTTTCTTTAATTGTACTTCTTTTTCAGTTTGAGCTCGAATAAAATATGTGCCACTGCTCAGTCCATTAGGGTTCCAATGAATCTTTATCTGTTTCTTATCTTGAAAAGAGTGATTCTCAAACAATATATCGACTCGTTTACCTAAAACATCTATAATATCAATTGTCCCATCTATAATTGACTCGGTATAGATAGGAATAGTCAAATGGCCATTAAAAGGATTTGGATATACATTTGAGATTTTAAAAACTTTAGGTGTTTGATCTGACCCAATAGAAATTCCCAAATTATCCTCATAGATTCTAACATAGTCAATCTCCATTTTACTTTCATTGAAACTGGAAGAAATTCCGGGTATTATTGCAATATTTAGAAGTAAGTATTGTTCAGAATCAAAAGGCCATGTTGATTTATTCTTCACTCTTGGCTCATAAACATAATGCACATTACCATCAACGCTAAAAATCATTTTCTCTTTGGACCAATCGAGACTATATACATGAAAATCTGTTGAGGCATTTGTTATATTTTGACCACCATGATTAATGGTATTCCCATGACTTGAAGGGGTATGGATTGCGCTTTGTACGTAATTTTGGTTNGACCCCCAATGTTCCATTATATCCACTTCACCACATGCAGGCCAAGAAGTAGATCCAAAACCTTTTGTCTGCCAATACGCTCCAGATTCATTAATATTTTTTCCTAGCAACCATATAGCTGGCCATGTACCAGCTCCTTGTGGAAGTTTCGCTCTAATTTCAACCCTACCATAAGTAAATGCAAATTTTGAGTTTAACCTTGCAGAAGTATATTGTTTTGTATGTCCTTGATCAGAATAAACTTCTTTTTTTGCAACGATCTTTAATGTTCCATTGCTTACATAAGAGTTATTCGTNCGAGCAGTGTAATGTTGAATCTCGCCATTGTACCAACTCCAACCATTTGGAAGTTTTGTTTGATGGAACCAATTAGCTGAGTTAACNGAGCCATCACCATTAAATTCATCAGACCAAATTAATTTTGCACTTTGTGGTTGAACAAAACTAAATGATAAAGTAAAAATAAATATTTTAATCAATTTTTGATCCATAATCCAAATAGCTATCATTTGTAAAAGAGGGAAAACTTGGNACAATNACAGGNTAAGGGACATTCCCTTGTTTTACAAACATATCAACACTAGATATATTAATTGATTCAAATAGATTCATATTTATTGAAATTTGAGAACTATATTTTTTTTGTAAAATATCTATTACTGGTTTCATTAATATATGTTGTGATACAGAATCTTCTTGAGNACTCATCCATCCTTTTGCAGACTGAAAAGCAGAAAAGCTATCCGCCCATAATGATTCATTTAATTTAATAACTTCAGTTTTATCTAGTTCCATATCATAGGCTACTTTCGTTAAAAAATAATCTTGTATAAAATCTACAATTGCAAGTTTAAACTGATTTGAAAATTCAGATCTATTCATCTTCTTCTTTCTAAATACTAATGGATGAGATGCTAAATTCTNTTCAAAATCTTTTACTGACCAATCATCTCCATCTATTGTAAAAAGTGTTAACTCCTGATACTTATTATCNAAGGGTTCAATATCTTTAAGAGATAAAAACTCTCCTTGTTCNAAAAGTGCATTAGATATAGCAGATTCTTTTTCATCCTTAGATCGAAAGAATNGGTCTCTAATAGCATTNGTATATGGAATAAAAACCTCTTTGTTNAGATTTATTTCTTTTCCTTTCATTACATCTTTTATAAANGATGAATAAATTGTTTTTCCACCTCTTTCTTTTAAAGTATTTATCACTAAATCTTTTCTTTCCAAATTACCTCTATCAGAAAGGTCTAGTTTATCTGTCCAGCCTATAATTTCAAGAATGAAACCTGAACCATCATTTAAACGATGAGGNCCGATTATTTGGCCTTTGATAACATCTTCTTCAAATAAAGCTTTGCTAATAAAAGAATCATTATTATCTATCCAATTCACGTCTTTAGATGGAATTGAACCTTCAAAGTTAATCGAATATATTTCTTCTAATGGAATCTCATTATAAATGGCTTCTTTGACTAACTCAAAGAATTCACCTCCGGGAAAAGAGAAATAATTTACATGGTAAGTTCGTCCTGCCATTTTAAAATAATGATTTAATTCTTTATTATCTATGCTAACTTTTTCATATCCTTCTTTAAAGTAAAGAAGTTGNCGCATNGCTTGTTCTTTCCGACCTTTGATAAATGAGATTAAACCACTAGACTTNAATTCATTATATACTGAGTCAGATTCTATTGCTAGCAACTTTTCAGCAATGAGATTATTTAAAATAATCTTTTTATGAAAATATTGATTACCACGACAATATTGAGGTCGAAGTGTATATTCAGCACGATTTATATAATCTTCTCGAGTAATAATTCGGTCTCCCACTTTTGCAAGGATTTCGAATTGAATATCTGATTGATTTTTGGATTCACATCCAAAGTATAAAATTAATAGTGGTATGAAATAGCGATATCTCACCAGAGAATATATTAAAATCCAATACTGATCGTATAAGAATTTAGTCCACCAAAAATACCCATAGATCGATGCGCATAGTCTATTTGGATTATTTGATTTCCAATGAGATTCATTTTTAAACCACCGCCATAAGTCATTCCAAATTGAGAATCAGGCATATATAATGATTTATAACCCGAACGAAGGTAAAGACTTCCTTTGCCAGGAATTCTCAATTCATATTGGCCACCTAGATTAATATACTCAGCATTATTATTTGGATGAATAGCATCAACCGCAATTTTAAGACGATGGGATTCAGTATATATAGGCTTAAGTCCAATTCCAATTCTGAAGATTAAAGGTAATTCCCATTCATTAGGTCTGAACTGTCCTGGAACATCTGAATAGTTTCCATCTTCATAGGGTGCAATATCTATAGGATTTAAAAGATCAATTCCATCATATTGTAATCTTGAACCATAATTAGATATACTCATACCAATTCTTAATCCATCTTCTTTACTACCATTTGGCGATAAGAATTCAGTATTTACAATTGCACCTAAATCTAAAGCAAAGGCATTTGCGGAGGAATGCCATATTTTTGAATTAATGATTTTTGCTGAAGCACCAAAAGAAAACCACTGGACAATTTTACGTGAATAAGTAAATGCTGCACTAAACTCATTAGCAGAAAACTTTTCTCCCGTTCCCTCTTGTTGGGCCATTGTAGTTACTTCCATATCTCCATAGCCCATGTGAGTCAAGCTAAACCCAAAAGTACCTAAACGTTTTACATTTATAGTTGAACCAATAAACATCATATTTATGTCAAGAATCCAAGGTTGAAGCATAAATGCATTTTCATTACGTTCAATAAAAGCAAGTGCAGCTGGATTCCAATAAACCGAAGCTGGGCCATCAGCAAAAGAAACACCAGCATCACCCATTGCTGCATTAGCACTCCCAACACCAATTTCAAGAAAGTTTACAGCTGTAGAGCCATAACGATATATATTTTGAGAAAATACAAAATTAAAGAGAAGGAATAGGGTGATACTTTTTAGATATCTCATTTAATAACCGCAAATTTTCCAATTTTTTCTTCACCGGTTTCTGCTTCAATATGATATAAATACATTCCTGCAGCAATTTCTAAACCTTCTTTTGTAAGCATGTCCCAGTGAACAATTCCCCTTTCAGGAGAATTGTTAATTTTTATTTCTCTAATAAGAATACCGCTGATAGTAAATATTTTAAGTACTGCTTTAGCTGGGATATTAGTAAACATTAATTGGCGACGTTGGTTTAGAAACTGATTTGATACAGCTGGCTCCATCACATTGGTTGCAACATAAGGGTTTGGAACCACTTTAATTTCATCCATAGTTTTTGAAAGGGAATCCTCATTTATACCTTCGTATGTATTCACAGTAAATTCTATAAAATCATCTTTCCAAAAAGGCCTTGAAAACTTTACTCGAAAGATATCATCACTTCTTGGATAGGTTGCACTAGAGGCCAAATTAAAATCTATAACAAAAACAGTTCCAGCCCATCTGCCATTATCATTCATTCCTCCAACTAATACTTTATCTTCATACTTATCATATACACCATTACTATTAATATCATAAACCACCATATCCATAAGTACATGATTTCCATCTGGTTTTACTAATGTTTCATTTTTAACATAAAAGTCAAAAGATTGACCAAGCAAAATTTGATTAGTAGAAATCCTTGCATCCAAAGCATCTTTAAAGCCTGACTTTGATTTAGTAGTCGTTGTATAAATAGTGGAATTACTACTAAAAATAATATCATAATCCCATGGCATATATGAAGATTCTCTAATACTTGGAACCACTCTTAAGATACCACTTCCTGTTACCCATCCAGAATTTGCAAAATCAAAAGTTCCTGTTTCATAAGGCATGTCAATATTTAGCTGAAGACCATCAAACACATCTGTATCAAATGGAGCATCTGTCTTAAGGGTCCAATATCCAAGTGAATCAACATTTATTAGATTACTACCTGTAAATTTTTCTGGAGTATCTTGATACACAACAGCATTTTCATTTTTGTCAGTTACTGTAATGGAGTTTGTTGTATAAATTAAACCATAGTCATACCTAGGGAGGTTCGCAACTGTATCAATTCCAAAGGTTACCTTATACTGATGACTTTTTTTAATACTTGATCTAGCAAGAACAGATGGTGTAACTATCCCTCCACCGGATGTATTAGATTGATTAATAGTAATATCAGGAGGAATATAGCCCGCTGCATTTTTAAATGGGGTTACGATTGCAACATTTTTACCAACAGATCTTACCTCTTCTGCTTCATTTAGCTCAACAACAACATTGTTCTCCGAGGGAGATATTCCTGGTCCAATATTTGGTGCACCATAGTCATAGGCTACAAGACCATAATAATAGGTACGACCATTCATAACATTCTCATCAACAAATACATGCGAAATACCTGTATCTGAGCCCAGGTTATAACCTGTTCCATTTACTAAACCAAAATCAGTAAAACCAAACTTTCCATCTTTTATATCGCATTGAAAAATTGGTTTCATAAACATTGGTGTACCGTAACCATCAGTAATTACTTCAGCATCTGAAAAATATTTATCTGTGGCGCGAAAAACTTTATAACCTTCAAAATCATTTATATTGCCAAGAAAGGGGTCTCGTGTTTTTGTATCAGAAACATTATCCCACGTTAGAATAACTTTACCATCTGCTGGTGTTGCGGTCAAAGTTGGCATTTTTGGTGGCTGGGCAAACCGATAATCTTTTTCATAAATGACTTGAACTATTTTTTTCAGTTCATATAAAGCAGGTGCAATATGTGATGATGAGTTCAAGCCTTCTAATGGATCATAAGAATGCAGCTCTGACATTGAAATTCTTTCTGTTCTTCCTTTATATAATGGAAAAGGACCAGATGCAAAAACTTCAATTAGATTAGATATATTATCTATGTATTCTTCAAGAATATTTTCTCCGATTAATTCCCACATCGCTTTATCATTTTTAAACCATCTTGTTGAGTTAGATTGTGCATGACTAGGAACGGGGAACAATCTAAAAGCTGTTAATCCAATCATATCAGATTCCGAAACATCGGTCACAGCAAAATTTGGTTCAGCCCCAATACCTTCAACGTAGTCTGGTCTATGATTACCTTCTCCTTCATCTGGACCGTTATAGTTCAATTCACCCGGCGCTACCCCATCAATACCAATATCATCACCATAATATTCTGTAATTTGGTAAACTCCATCATTATTAAGATCTTCACCATCTTGCCAATCTTGATCTTCATCAGCATCCCAGTGTTCTACTAAATCTGATTCTTCTAATTTATAAAAAGATAAGAATTTTTGAAGATCGTAAATACCATCTGTAGGACCAACTTTTGAAACAGCAACATTATCTCTCTTTTCATCTAAAATACCATCGTCATCATTATCTATATTATCATAAGCCATACCAGGACTTTCCAAGTAAGCAAATCCCATCGTACCGGTTGGTAACCCTCCCAATCCAATACCATTTATATCCCAGGAATAAGACATATCTAAATCTGTATTAAAGTAAGCTAATTCATCGCTACCGTCATTACCAATCGCATTATCCACCCAGTAACCAAAAGCAACTTCTGTTAGATCATAATTCGAAATATTTGAAATATTATACTCCCAAAAAATAGCATCACGTGCTTGAGGGTTATTCCACTGAAAGCCTCTTGCTTCCACACGAATACCTATACCGCCCCAAGGGTTATCTTTTCCAATAGTAATATTATCCCTTAATTCACCAATCTTTTTATCTCCACGAGGATAATAACGAACCCTATCAGCAAGCCCAAGATATTCCTGGTCTTGAGCATCATTCGCAACAAAATAAGTCTCTAAATCTGCATATCTAACACCTCGGCCAAAACGACCATCCCATTCCCCAGGC
>PALS01000020.1 GCA_002706615.1 Methanobacteriota archaeon | reverse complement strand
TTCGATTCCTTTGGAATGCCAGCTGAAAACGCAGCAATCGAAGAAGGAGGGCACCCTCATGACATCACAGAAAGAAACATGGCGTCTATTACAGAGCAAATCAAACGCATGGGATTCTCTTATGATTGGAGAAGACTGGTCAAGAGTCACGACCCTCAATATTATCGATGGAATCAGTGGTTCTTCCTGAAATTCTTAGAAAAAGGTCTGGCTTACCAAGAATTTGCACCCGTAAACTGGTGTGAGCCGTGCAGTACTGTTCTTGCAAATGAACAAGTAAAAGCGGGTAGATGTTGGAGATGTAATGCCCCGGTTATACAAAAGGAAATGAGCCAATGGTTCCTTGATATCCCTCAATATGCACAAGAATTACTAGACGGTCTTGAAGAAATTAATTTCCCAGAAAATGTCAAATCTCTACAACAAGATTGGCTAGGGCGCTCTGAAGGAGCGAATATCGAATTTGGAATTGAAGGGCGTGAAGAAACTCTTAGTGTGTTCACAACAAGACCTGATACTCTGTTTGGAGTAACCTTTGTGACTCTTGCACCAGAAAACCCACTTGCTGAAAAATTGGTTTCAGGTAGTGAATATGAACCTGCTTGGAAAGAACTTTATGACGAAGTTTCTGTAATGAGTGAGTTTGATAGAATAAAGAATATGGGTGCTAAAAAAGGCGTACCTACTGGTTGTTTTGCGATCCATCCTCTTTCTGGAGAAAAGGTCCCGATATGGGTGGGCAATTTCGTAATCGCATCATATGGTACTGGCGCAGTTATGGCAGTACCTGGGCATGACGAGAGAGATTTTGATTTCGCAAAAAAGTATGACATTCCAATAAAGCGTGTACTGGTTATGACAGAGGATGGTTCTGCTGAATCTGAATTAGAAGAGGCTGAATGCGATTTGGGTTGGATGGTAAATTCCGGGATGGATGGGTTCGATGGCCTTTATGGCGATGATGCAAAGTCCGCAGTGTGTCAAGCATTAGAGAACATAGGTGCAGGTAATAGTACAATCAATTGGAAAATTAGGCCTTGGTTAATCAGTAGACAGAGATACTGGGGTACCCCAATTCCAATTATTCATTGTGATTCTTGTGGTGTGGTCCCTGTCCCTGAAGACCAACTACCTGTTGAACTACCTCGAGACGTTGTTTTTGATGGAAAAGGGAATCCATTAGAATCGAGTGAATCTTTCTGTAATGTCGAATGTCCTAAGTGNGGTGAGCCTGCAAGGAGAGAGACAGATACAATGGATACTTTCGTAGACTCATCCTGGTACTTCTTNCGATATACAGATGCTATGCAAAATGAGACTTGTTTCGACCCAAAGATTGCAAATCATTGGATGAATGTAGATTTCTATTGCGGTGGAATTGAGCATGCTCAAATGCATCTGATTTATGCTAGGTTTTGGACAAAAGCACTACGAGACATTGGATTACACAACATTGACGAGCCATTTGAAGAACTGTTATGNCAAGGCATGGTGAATAAAGCAGCTCCATGGTGTGAACCTTGTGGAATTACTTTGTCTGTTGCTCATGCCGGTCAAAAGTGCCCTCAATGTAATTTCATCTTAACTGAAAGGAGTGCAAAGATGAGTAAGAGTCTAGGAAACACTGTTTCGCCAGAAGAAATGATTGAGAAATATGGCGCAGATACCGTAAGGCTGTTTATTCTGTTCGCCGCAAACCCAACCGCAGGCATGGATTGGTCTGATACTGCTCTTGAAGCAAATCATAGACAAATGATTCAACTATTCAATATGCCTGAAATGATTTTACAATGGGACGGAGGTCAATCTCAAATTGATACCTGGCTATTAGCTAGGATAAAGCAGAGAATGAATGAATGGCGAGATGCTATGGAAGCNTACGACCTGCGCGGTGCAGTAGAGGTAAGTCACTTTGATTTGGTAAAAGACATCAACTGGTATCGTCGTAGAGGCGGTAATAATCAAGCAGTAGGACGCAAAGTATTGCACTGTTGGACTCATATGATTTCAACAACTTCTCCTCATATGGCCGAGGATTGGTGGAAGATGCTTGGTAATGAAGATTTAATCGCAGGACGTATTTTCCAAATTGAAGATGCTCTTGAAGTAAATGAACAAAAAGCGCTAATCGATGAGAGATACCTTAGAGCATTTCTAGAACTTGCCCGCAAGGTATCCAAGGTCGCAGAAAAGCACATCGGCGGTCCTGCCAAATCAGCAATCGTTCACATCACGCGTCCTTGGAAAAGAACACTAGCCCAGAATGCAATTATGCATTTAGAATCGGGTGAAAATATCAAAAGTTTTGCAAGTAAAATTCAATCAATTTCCGACTTGAACAATGATAATCAAGGGGAAGTCATGTCTTTTTGGGGCAAGAGGATGCTGCCTCAAGTTTTCAAATGGTCCGATGAAGAAAAGAGTATGATTACGGGAGAATTGGATGAAGGAGATTCACTAAAGAATGCGGCTGACTTCATAAAAACCGAATTAGGACTCGAATCAATAGAATTTGAAACTGGAGAGTTGGACATTGGGCGTTCAGCATCAGCAATGCCTCTAGCGCCTACTATTGTCTATCAGTGATCACACTTCTTCTTCAGATAATGGCGTAGAGTTAGAATCGATAGTCGGCATCGTCTTTTCACCTTCTTCATCTTCATCCTCAGAGTCATTAAACCAAGTAACATAAATTGCTCCAAGACCTAAAACTCCTGCAATTATGAACAAAATAGTACTCAATGAAAATCCACTACTGTCTTCTGTATTTGATTTGGTTTTATCAGAGTTGGTTTTTTCGCTTGTGACCTTGCATCCTGTTGATGAAACAACATCACCTGGTTGTGATGAAGGACACAAATCATATTGATTTGAAACGCCATCATTATCGTCATCTAATTGAACTCCAGAGCATCCATTATCATCGACTTCCAATCCCATTGGAGTATATTTACAATCATCATCAATATCCAGAACTCCATCGTTATCATCGTCATCATCCTCTGAAGAATCTTGGCAACCATCTTGATCTAAGTCCATGCCAACACCTGCAGGCTCCGTCATTCCCCGTGGGCAATTATCAATATCATCAGAAAAGCCATCATTATCTTCATCGGTATCTTCAATCCCGTCTCTACACCCATCNCCATCATAATCTTCGGTTGAATTCCATCTTACCTCTCCATAGGGGCAACTATCAAACAAATCTAAGACTCCATCTTCATCATCATCACTATCTCTATCTTCATCGGTGCATCCATCAAAGTCATGATCTAACGCATTGGTACTTGTCCATTGATTTTGGTCATCAGGGCAGTTATCTTCTCCGTTTAAGATTCCATCACCGTCAATATCATCATCACATGCATCACCAATGCCATCTCCATCCAAATCGCTTTGGTCATCGATAAGGCTAGGGCAGACATCCAATTGGTCAACATAACCGTCACCATCGGTATCCACGTCTTCACATCCATCTTGGTCTTGGTCATTATTTATTGTGGAAACCCATCCAATAGGCCCTTCAGGGCATGTATCTAGATGGTCAAATATCCCATCTTCGTCATCATCAATATCTTCGCTTAAATCTTGACAACCATCGGTATCATGATCCGTTTCAGGAGATGAATACCAATCCATTTCACCAGGTGTACAATCATCCCATCCATCGCCTATTCCGTCATTATCATCATCGTCATCGCATTCATTTCCGATTCCATCTCCATCAGAATCTATCTGATCGAAATTAGGTACTCTTGGACAATTATCCATTCCATCTGTGAGTCCATCGTTATCTTGGTCTCTTGCATATTCCCAAATTGCAAAATCTCGCTGACCCTCTGAATTTAGAGTATCATTACCGAGGACAACAGAGTTTTCGAATAAGATCCCTGCTATTGGAGAATTATCTAATCCAAGTTGAATAGTCATTCCTCTATCGTCGCCAGTGCCTCCAGCAGATAATCCCCACAACCATTCATCATCAGAATTCATCTGTGCCAAAAGAATGTCTCTTTTGTCACCATTGGAATCATAATCTGTCAAATTATCTATTCCTAAAGTAAAATCTGCAGAATAGGAGCCGATTACGTAAGCATTATCCATTTCGTCTAATACAATCGATTCCAAGGTCTCCCAGCCACCTTTTCCAGCGATTGTAACATCTTCCCATACACCATCACTGGTAGTTCTAGCATGAAATAGATCCCACCATCCAAATGCTGTCACATTGATATGTCCAAAGCTAGCAGTCTNAGCAAACTGTCCAACAAGCCTAACTTGACCATTAGAGTCTACAGCACAATCGTTAACCCAGTCATCATCATCTCCTCCAGCGGTTAGAGTCCATGTCCAATTACCATCAGTATCCAGTTGTGCTACAAATATATCTGCGCCACCATNAGCCTCAATAATTTCTATGAACATAACCGATTCGACGAATGTGCCTACAACATTTAGACTACCATCAGGTGAATGGCAGATGCCGCCAAATGGTTCAATTCCGCTTGGACTACTGACGCCATTTACCCAAAGTAATCCTCCATTTTCATCATAATTTATGATTGCAAGAGTCTGTCCAGTATCACCAGGAATCATTTCACTTCCAATCTCAAGCATCCCTCGATGGAAGATTGCAACGGAGATTTGCCCTGTTGAAGAAACTGAAATGTCTAACGATGTAAGGTCGTTTTGATTACCAATTGAGCGTACCCAAATTGGATTAAATCCATTTGAATCAACCGAAAACCTGGCGACAAATGCATTTCCCTCATCTCCATCATCATCCTTTGAAAAAGAAATGGCTTCTGTAAAATTAATTTCACAACTTGCACCTGCAGTACCAAGACAATAGTGTCCAGCAACAACGATATCACCTGAAGGGTGAAGGGCAATAGCATCGATACCATCCTCGCCTACACTTCCATATCCAATATANTGCGACCAATTTCCATCATTATCTAAGGTTGCTAAAAACATATCAGCATCGCCTTGAATGTTTGAAGCAGCGCCAATTCCTTCATCACCAAATTGAATCGCAGAAAAGAATTGTCCTGCCACAACAATGCTCTCATCACTCATTACTACATGGCCTGCAATCCTATCAGATTCAAAACCTCCAGCGGATTGAGCCCACCCTAAAGGTTCAGAAGAAGAGTCATTTGCTATTGTAATAGGGGCTATAAGTAGCATCACAATAATTCCAGCAATAAGCGGTCGCATNCTTAACCCATCGCGTTCATTCACTTGAATTGATTGATGTTTCGTTCCGCAACAACAATCTCAAAGTTCTATTTGGGTAGTGTTATGGCAAGTCTGCGAACTCATACAATTCGCAAACATATTTCTACAAAGGAATGCATGAAAATAAGAGAAAGTTTGTCAAANACTCAAACTTGGCCAGACTGGCATCGTGGCGCTAAAGGTATGTTTGCAACACAGGCTGGTACTTTGGAAAAGGGTCATCGAATTGCTTTACATCAATTGATCAAAGGGGCATTGATAGAATCCCGTTGGATTATAGATGATATACGCGAAGATCAGAATTTTTATGAGTTGGTAATGTTATTCGATGGACAAAGTAGAATGGAGAGAACAACTGCTAGCGGAATAGAAAATTATCGAATCAGTATAACTATTTTATTAGAAGATGAAGGCGGAGTTGAAATTTATTCCTCATGGCATCCAAAAGGATTGGCAAAACTATTTTCTAAAAATATGGCTGCATTTGTTACGGCTAATGCAAACCAATTGTTAGAAGACCTCTCCTCAATTGTATGAGCCGGTGTGTTCATGGAGTCCGGGCTTAAGCAGGTATTATGTCCGAGGGGAATAATCGCAAAAAACGCCCTCGCAAACGNAAAGGCTCTAACAAGCCAAAGAGGCACGGAGGCGCTNCAAAGTCTGATTTGAAGCAAAGATTTGCTAAGTATGATAGCGATGCTAGAAATATGGCGCAATCAAGATTTGAATTGGAACCTAGGCCAATCGCCATCCCTGAAGAATTGGAAGAACCCCGGTCCTTTTCGTTCGAATGGGCTAATCGCCCTGTTAGTTTGAAAACGGAATCAGTTCTCGCAGGTCAGGTTGTAAGAAAGGGAGAATTTGGATGGTTGACCGATGAGCGCGTTTCCGAGATTGCAGTAATGGTTGAAGAGTTGGATATGACTCTCGACCAAGCACTATCTCTTCGAAGTGCATTATTACAACAAAAAACGGTTTATACACATGGTAAATTACAATCAAGAGGAAAAGCCCTTGTCAGATTATATCGTGAAGGGGTTGGAATAGTAGACTTGTCCAAAAAATTTGACTTTCCACCGATGAATGTGTTCAGAGTGGTATTGAAAGAAATGGGATGGTCTAAGGCGCGAATTAAAGAGACTTTACGAGCACCTTCAAAGTTTAAAGAGCGTGAAAGAAAAGAGTTTGAGGCAGCAGAGGCTGCCGATAGAGTCAGCAATGTCGATCAATCAGAAACCCATGATAGAGCAGACTTATTTGAAGAAATATTAGCAGATTGGTTTGAAGATAAAGGAGTCAGAATACGCCGTCAATCCGAGATGGTTAGAGAACAAACCATTGAACATGGCCGACCTGTAAATACCCCCGATTTATTATTTTTAGATCACGTAGAGATAAATGGTGAACCAGTATCTTGGATAGATGCCAAACATTTCTACTGTGCTGATGTAGATTTCCAACGTAAAAAAATAGTAAAACAATCAAGCAGATATGTAGAATCATGGGGCCAAGGAGCGTTGGTTTTCAGACATGGATTTTGTAATAATATCCATGTTCCCGGCACGGTATTACTTGATTGCGGCCCATTGGACTTATCGCCATTAACAAAAAGTCATTGAATGTGAGTAAGGAAAACNCCTAGGCCTAAACNACGNAATTTTGCTGCNAGATCTTCAAAATCAACANCTATGCTAAGTTTCCTTGGTACAACGACGACTGAAGTTCCTAACATGCANAGGTGNCTACTCATATTAGGNTCTAGATTATCGATCACAGTNGCTAATAGATTTGANCGTTCACTTTCTTCTAGCAAGCCNGAATCCATCGCAAATCNATCTGATTCTGAAAGTAATTGNTGCCAAACATTCCNATCCCATGACAGTTTCATCAACCTATTTACACAGTCATTTCCNGCCTTTGTAATCGACTTTTTCCATTTGGGGTCATCGATATATCCCGATGTATGCTTCATTCCTTCCGGTACCCAAACCAGCAATGCAGGAACATCAGCGGTAAAACACCTAACCTTTCCTGGAGAGGGGGGTGCTCCAGGAGTTGTTCNAAGCTCGACACCTCCGGCCCATAGGCCAAGAATATCTCCAAGTCCAGCCGAATGTGTTCTTTCTATTCGATGAGCCAACCTTGCTAATTGACCTANATTTCCAACATCAAATAATTCGCCAAGAGCGAGGCTAGTTGCTAACAAACCAGCCGCCGACATCCCAAATCCCTGAGATACGGGCAANTCTAATTCTAAAGATATTGAAACTGGGCTATTGACTTTGAAAATATCTCTAAATTCTTTGAGTAAATCAGTGTATAATACATCTCCACCTTCCAATTCCTCGCCATTATGACGTANTACTGNAATCTGATCCTCNGCATCTTCTATTTCACTGACTTCAGCAATAATGCCATTCTCAAGNCATAAACCAGCTCCACGAGAACCTTGTCTNCGTGTAAGTAAGGTTTCAGAATGTATGGAAAATAGNAGAGTGACATGCCCTCCCACATGTACACAAACAGTTGCCATCAAACATGCGTGACGCCCGAAGGTCATCACATTTCGCCAAATTTTTGANAATTTACGCTATTCAAGAAAAAGCGTAATCAAGTTCATCTGAAATCTTTCCAAAGCGGGAAGACAATTCTTTGCATGCAGCATTAAAAATTACTTCAGGGCTCTGTGAACCATCGGATTCAAACGAGAAAACATACTCACCAGGCATTTCTTCGAAAACTATTGCTTCTGCGAAATCCTCATCGCGACCTGTTCCGTAGCCAACTTGATGCATTGCTCTTTCTAAATCTAGAACCGCGTCAATATCGGTACATTCACCCTTGGTAAATATCTTGGAATTTATTGCACGACCGCTCTTGGAAGTCAAGTCTAAGTCAAACAATACCTTTGCTTTCTTAGGCTTTGAAAGGATTGCTTTCATGCGAGGTTGGAAGGTAACTGCTGATGCAGANGACCACTTTGTGTGATCTCTTCCACGACCTAGTACTGCATAAGCATACAATTCTAGGAATTGTCCTTTAGCAAGAATGGTAATTGGAATTCTAGCATGTTCTTCTGAAATTTGTAGTTTGGTTTCTCCAAGTACATTCAAATCTCCAGCATAAACGGTTTTGAAAGATTCTTCNGAATCAGGTTCTGGACCTCTCTCTGAAAGGTGATAGATAATCTGTGATAGTGGACTCCCCCACTGTTCTTCAGGAAGATTCTCATTATTTGGGTCATCTTCAGGAAATACGAATTCTTCCAAAAAGGTAGGAACTGGGATCATAGCTAAACGGTGAGCAATGACCTCATCCGGTAAAGCATTTACAGATTCATAAATTACATCATCATTATCTTGGCTTACACCTTGTTCGAAACGAACTTTGGTAATTGCCATTTTAGGAACATCTGCAATCATTGCTCTACGTAGGCTGTTAACCTGGGCTGCATTTGTCTTTGAAAGACAGATGCGAATTCTGTTATTCTTAGGCCAACCATCAACAATTTCTGCTTTCATGAAATAACACCATACCTTCAATCAAACTCTGCGGCCCCTTCGTCCGCCCTTTTTCTTAGTACCATCATGGGCAATAGGTGTAACATCCTCGATTCTAGTTACAGTTACTCCAGCACGAGTTAATGCACGAATTGCCGCTTGAGCACCTGGGCCTGTATTGTTTG
Organism: Methanobacteriota archaeon; assembly: GCA_002706615.1. Lineage (GTDB taxonomy): Archaea > Thermoplasmatota > Poseidoniia > Poseidoniales > Poseidoniaceae > MGIIa-K1. The sequence goes on along the minus strand of PALS01000020.1, from coordinate 29,504 downwards.
ATTTGTTACCGCCCGGTGCTCGGTATTTGACTATGACTTGAGTAAACTCCTTTTCTTTCAATTGGTCTGCCATGCGCTCTGCTGCTCTTGTTGCAGCGAATTGGCCTCCAGAATCTTTTGAAGACTTGACAACTTGTCCACCAGAGCATGTTGCAATGGTCTCAGCGCCTGTTAAATCGGTTGCAGTCATCAAGACATTGTTATAACTCGAAAAGATGTTAATAATCGCCTTACGCATTATTGGCCACCTTCCTCAGGAATTGTATCTTCTGCCTTAGGGGCATCAGTTGCAGCATCATTAACTGCTGTTGCTTCATTTTGATTGAATTCTGGGTCGACTTCCTCTTCACCATATTCAGCAGATTCTCTAACTCCGAGAATGGTTTGACGAATAATGTGGTTTTCATCGTTTAGATTTGAGCGTGGGTGGTAGCGAATATGTTCTTCCTCATCCCGAGATACTGGGTATGAAGGAACAGTAACCTTCTGTTCGCCAATACAAATTTGTCCGTGGGTTACCAATTGTCGTGCTTGCTTCATTGAGCAAGCCAATCCTTTGTAGTAAACTTGAGCCTGTAGGCGTCGATTAAGAATATCCTCTGCACTAAGTGACAAGATATCGTCAATTATCGCATCTGAGCCAATCAATCCCTTGCTGTGAAGAGAACGTAGAAGATCTTCCTTCTCACGAGCGAAATGCCCTTCGGATGTATCAACACGACCGATTAGCTTCATCGCTTGTCGACGATGTCGACGTAGTTGCGATTTAGCCTTCCATATTTCAGTCATATTCTTCAGGCCATGGTTATTGCGAATAGCGTGTTCTTCTTCTATTCTGTCGGCCTTCCAAGGATGGGGTGGAGTGTCATACTTTGGTCTAGCAAATTTAGGATGTCCCATACTTTATTCCTCCAATCACTTCTTTCTCTGTACACCAAGTGTAAGTCCAAATCTTCCATTTGAACGACCTCTTTGACCACGTACTTTGTGGCCACCAGCGTGTCTAATTCCACGGTAGCACTTGATAGAACGTAGACGAGAAATATCATCTTCGTGTGTTAATTTCAAGTCTTGCCCCGACAGGTGTAGTTCATCACCTGTCTCGACATCTCTTTGNCGATTCAACATCCAAAGTGGAACATTCTGAGCGTACTCTTCAATCGCTTGACGCAGAGTGTCTTGCTGAGTTTGATCTAAATGGCCAGCTTTCATCAAAGGGTCGAATTGAGTTATAGCACAAATTTGAGTTGCAGTTCTAGCNCCAATGCCACGTACTGCAGTCAGAGCAGTATTCAATGGTTTAAGTCCATCAATATCTGTATCTGCCATGCGCAGCATGTACGAAAAATCTTCTCCCAATTCCTCATCTTTTGCCATTCGGTTTCACCTTGCAGCGCGTACGACTTGATGTCGAGCAGCCGAGCGACTAACCGCCCCTATATCAAGACCGCGATAGGTCATTCACAATACTGCGCCGCGAAAAGGCGCATTAAACCAAACGCTGTTCGCATGACACGACGCCATCATCGCTCTATTGCACACAACAAAAGCATCGAATCTCCCGGGTGTTGAGCCACAAAACCCCTACGGGGTCCACCGGTAGCCGACAGCTGCCGGTCAAGGCTTCCCTGTAGGACTGGTTGAACATCAGGCTCTAGNGGGATTCTCAGTGTCAATCTTCCAAAACCATGTTCTCTAGCAACCTCCACCAAATGCTGAATATTATCCTGTTCTAGATTGCTATGNACCAAACAAATAATTTTGCCCGANGACTGAATTAATAATTTCTCATTTTGATTATCAAACTCAAAATTTGTAGAATGGTGGATTTGCGGCCTCCGCCCCTCTGTAACAGCCCAAATAGGCTTCACTCCCTTCAAGACCCGTCCCAACCATACTTCTGCCAATCCGGAATCTACCAATCCTGAATCAATGATGCTGACGTAATCTCCTTTCCTTGGAGGTACGCGCTGAGATTGCGGCTTTTCATCTTGATTTCCTTCAACGATAATCGGGCGATCTTTCATTTGCGGAGGGATTCGAACAAATCGGCGTGAAACACCGGGTGTTGATGCCATTCCAAGCCAAAGAGAAAGCCGGTCAACCCTCCCCTTGCCCCTACTTGTCCAGACCCATGTTTTATCGAGATTAGGCCAAAACTTTTCTACAATCGATTCAACTTCCAATTGTTGTTTTTCCGTGATTCTAGGAGATAGATCTAACAGTATTGCTGGTCCCTTTTTACCTATCGACAAACAATCTTTCCACGAAGAAAAAATTTCAGGTAATTGAGGCGTCATCTCCTCAATTCCATGTGTACGAGAGTTTCTTGGACGAGCTGGGTCGAGATGTAGAAATCCTACCTTTTTACCACCATCGGCAATTCTTCCATCACCAATTTTAATATTGGATTCTAACAATACAGAATCGAAACCTTGCTCCGCAACTCTGCGTAAATTAGCCGCTGCAGCCTTAGCAGTATTTTCATCCAATTCTATACCCAAACCCTCTCTTCCTAATACTGCACAATATGCAGACAATTGAATTCCACTTCCACACGCTGGGTCGAGTATAATTCCGTCTGGGAGCTGACATTTTGCCAACATACTAGCTCTTTCTATCGCAACCTGCCANGGNGTTGCCAAAGGCTTTGCACCTTCTGCGAAATGAAATACCAANCCTTCAGGAGCGGTCGAATCTACAACGGTTGGACCTTCCAAAGAGGCGTCTTTTGGTGAGAGTTTCAACTAAATCCCTCAACCCGAAATATCTGAACGAACCAATAGGCTTTCAAAGGCGATTCCAGCTTCTCTAAACGCTTCTTTGCCACCTTCTTCCCGATCCAGAATACTTATCACAGCCACGACCTTGCAAGGAGTCTCTTGCTCGATTCTTTTTACTGCCTTAATCGCAGACCCTCCCGTCGTAGTTACATCTTCAAGAATTATGACATCACCACCTCCCGAAATAGAAGCACCTTCAACACCAGGAGGATTATTCGTTTTACGCCCCCCACGTCCTTTCGCTTCCTTACGAACCATAAATCCAAGTCTATCAGACGAGTGATCTGTGGCGACAACCAATGCAGTAAGTGGAACAGCCCCCAATTCAAGACCTCCTACAAATTTACAACCGATTTCATCAATTCTTAAATTCATTAAATCCCCAACCAATCTTCCAGCTTCAGGACTCATCATGACAGGTTTCATATCGAAAAACCATCTACTATTTCTTCCACTTGCGAGTGTAAAAGCATCATCTGAGCCTCCATCTAGAAAAGCGAGCTCTCTTACTGCCTCCACAAGACGGGGCCAACGAGAGTCATTACGTAGTGCCGGATTGACTGACATGTTACAATGGATGTGGATGCTGTCAATGAACCTTCGCATATCAATTAACAAGATACAGGAGAGTCCTTATGAGCCACCGCTGAAAAGGGACGAAACGTTGCCATGTCTGAACAGGGTGCTCGCGATGTCCACGACCCACTTATTGGTTTAGACATAAAGCGTTTAGACAAAGAAATGGACTCTTACCAGAATTGGCTTGATGAGCGTACAGAAGAAGCCTATCAGATCGCTGAACAAATGCGTTCATTAGGTTTCGATCATACCACAGAAGTAGAAATCCCGCGAGCCTCAGATTTAGCAAGCCGTACTGAAAAACTGCTAATCCATCACTTGGAAGGAGAAGAGGTTGCAGATGATATACGGGCGTTTTTATCCGAACATGATAGAGAGACTACTTCGATAAAAATGGCACAAATGGTCGCAAAAAGGCTTAGAGACAAGGGGCACGAATTGAGTAAATGTATCGATGTAGGAATACGTGTAGGATTAGCGATTTTGACCGAGGCAGTACTGGTTGCACCTCTTGAAGGGATAAGCGAAGTAAGATTACTTTCCAATCTCGATGGTTCACAATTTCTATCGGTGCACTTCGCAGGACCCATTCGTGCAGCAGGGGGGACCGCTCAGGCCCTTGCAGTATTGATTGCGGATATGATAAGAAGAGAATTAGGCGTAGATGCTTATCGACCAACAGACCCTGAAGTTGAACGAGTCAAGGAAGAATTCGGTTTGTATCGTGGAAATCTACAGTATAAGCCTCCTCCAGAAGAGATTGAAACAATTGTTCGGGCTTGTCCAGTCATGGTCAATGGCGAATCGACTGAATCGATAGAATGTGCAGGTTATGGGCGTGTTCGTAATATTGACGAAGCACGAATTAGAGGAGGNGTGCTCTTGGTTATTGGAGAGGGTTTGTGTCTTAAAGCTCCAAAAATCCAGAAACATACCGAACGCTTGAATGTCGCAGGATGGGAGTTTATCACCGCCTTTGCTAACAAGGGAAAAGAAGATGAGAATGATGAAAATCAAAGTAGTTTCAAAAGTAACAAAGTCCCTCCAATTGATAAGTTCATGAAAGATATCATTGCTGGAAGGCCTGTTTTTGGCGGCCCTCTTCAACCCGGCGGTTTTCGTCTAAGATATGGGCGTGCACGACCATCTGGTTTGGCCGCAGGGTCTTGTAACCCGGCTAGTATGGCAGCTATGGATGACTTCATCACAGTCGGTACTCAAATGAAAATAGAGAGGCCAGGGAAAGCCTGTGCGATCACTCCTTGTGATATTGCAGAAGGCCCGTGGGTAATCCTTAGAGACGGCACATTTTTGAGAATTGATGATGAAAAGGAATATCGAGAACTCAAACCAAAAGTCAAATCGATTTGGGANAATGGGGAATTATTACTTGGATATGGAGAATTTATGGAAAATAACAAGAAACTNGTTCCTGCTGGATATTCTCAAGATTGGTGGGCATCTGATCTAATCGATGCATTAGATAGTGAACAAGCGGTTGAAGATTTCTGTAGAATGTCTTCTATCCAGAGATCTGAGTTCCCTGAAGGGGTACCTGGTAAACCACTTAATTCAAACACAGATTATGATTCTAGATTTCATATTCGTAGAACTTGGAGGGATAAGCTAATTTCTCTAAAACTACCATGGCAATCATGTAAAGAAATTTCATTAAGATTCTCAACATCACTCCCATATCCTCACAATCCTTGGTGGCTTGATTTACCCATCGAATGGCTTCCTCCATTGATAAAAATAATCGATGAGGCGATTATTGAAGATAATTGTTTAAGATTTATCGATGGAGTAAAGAATTGGAAATCTTCAGAAATGGACAAATTACTACCCGAAGAGGAATCGGCACTAGATGCCGGNAGTATGCCGGGTTATTCGATGGAAATNGGTGAAAAAATNTTCTCTGATTCTGTAAANAATTCTTGGATTTTACGAATNCATGGATTAGCAAAAGGTGCGGCATTAATGCTTGGAATCGCTCATCATCATGATGGTGACGACCTTGTCCTTACTGAAGGATGGCAATCTTTGATAGATGGTTTAGGCTTTTCAATCGATAGAAAAAAGGCATTACGCATTGAAGANACCNCTAAGTTAGTAGAAACAAGAATCCAACAATTGCGAAACGCAGCAGACATCTTGGAAGCTGAGAAAACCAGATTAAGCGCTCTTGAAAACAAGCGTTCTACAGTAAGGATTGCTGCCGAAACAGATGCTAGNCAGCGAGGATTAGGAATNTCAGNAACCGATGAGATAGGTCGTGCAGCAGCNGCTAATGTTCCTGATGCCGGTCCAAAAGATTCTGAAAAATATCTCCAAGCACAATTGCTGGAAGAAGAACATTCAGTTGATGGAACTCTTTGGGTGGTTAGAAACACTTCTAAATTGCGATGGGAACATTCTGCTCCGGTTAGAATTGGTTGCAGAATGGGACGNCCAGAAAAAGCAGCACCAAGAGAGAAAACTTTCACACATTCNCTATTTCCAATTGAAAACACAGGGGGCAATCAGAGGTTATTGGCTAATGCAGAACAGCAAAAGGAAATCCGCGTTCAATTAGGTGCTAGATTTTGTACAGTATGTGAACGCAAATCTCCNATGATTAGGTGTCATCANCGCAANGTCGANGAATATGGCGCAGATNTACCAGGACAGGTATGTAATGGTAGAACCGAGTTAAGAGAAAACCCTGANAATAAAAATGCGAGACGTAGGGGNGAATTCCAGACAATANANTTGTCTAAANTAATCGAAGATGCAAGATTGCGCCTTGGCATAGATAGAATTCCCAAACAAGTCAAATGCGCAAAAAAATTGATGAGTAAAAANCAGACNCCTGAAGCCATTGAAAAGGGCNTATTACGTGCAAAACATGGATTGCCCGTATTTAGGGACGGAACGGTAAGATTCGATATGAGCGATGTTCCAGTAACCCATTTTACTCCAGAAGAAATCGGAGTTGAGTGGCAACAACTGAAACATCTTGGATATGCCCGGGATTGTTTCGGAGAGGAATTAAATTCTAATTCACAAATGCTTGAACTATACCCTCAGGATTTTATTATTGCAGAAAAAGCAACAGATTATTTTGTTAGAGCAGCACAATTTGTCGACGACTTACTCGTCAAATTTTATGGTGCTGAACCATATTATCACGTCGAGAAACCAGAAGATTTGGTTGGCCATCTTATCTGCGCTCTCGCCCCACATACTTCCGGTGGTGTGCTTTCAAGAATTATTGGCTGGACTAAATCTTCTGGAGGATATGCGCATCCATTATTCCACGCTTCTAAAAGAAGAAATTGTGATGGTGACGAAGATGCAATCATGTTATTGATGGATGGCCTACTAAACTTCAGCCGTGAAATTTTACCATCTAATCGTGGAGGGCAAATGGATGCGCCTTTGGTTCTAACAACTCGTTTGAATCCTACTGAGGTGGATAAAGAAGCATTGAATGTAGATTCGGCTTGGTTCTATGAACGCTGGTTCTATGAGGCTACTTTAGACCAACCTCATCCAAAAGAATTAGCAGAAAAAATGGATTTTGTAGAACGAAGAATTGGGTCTGTAGCAGCGATTCGAGGCCTCGGCTATACACATTCTACAAAATTGATAGATCAAGGCCCCGCGCTTTCAGCGTACAAGACCTTGGAGAGTATGATTGACAAAATGAATGGACAATTGGGCCTAGGCCATAGATTACGTGGCGTAAATGTTAGGACTGTTGCTTCAAGTGTTATCAGGTCACATTTCCTACCCGATTTACGTGGAAATCTTGTCGCCTTTACGCGTCAAAAAGTACGTTGTTTGAAATGCGGTCATTCTTATCGAAGGATGCCATTAGCAGGCAAATGTATCCAAAACAAGGCTCTTGGAGGAAGAGGAATGGCCAATTTCGGTGTCAAGAAATCAGAAGGTGATTTGTGTAATGGCAACCTTGCCCTTACTGTAACAGAAGGTGCTGTACGCAAATATATCAAAGTTACAAAACACGTCATGGCAACATATGGNGTAGATAATTACACTCGGCAAAATGTTGAATGGTTAGCAGAAAGTGCTGATAGTTTGTTCAGTAATGATAGAGCAAAACAAATGTCTCTTTCAGATTTCATCTAATTTGGTCTAATCGGNTCTTGCCAAATCCCTTCATTTTCTTGAGCCTGNCCTTCNANTNCAATTTCTANNGATGAAGAATTCTTGNCCTTATCTTTCTTTTCAGGAATGACCATGCGAACTAAAATCTCAGCNCCTCCAAACAAAAATAACATAGCTGAAAGAATGATATGGCCATACCANCGTAAAGGTTCGAAAGGTTGTAATTCCAACGAAATCGTAGTCTCTATNTTCTCAAAACTTGTTGTTTCAAATACATAATCACCAGGTTCTAGTTCACCACTCCATCCCTCGCAANTTTCAGAAGAGTTTCCAGACCATTTGGCGACAACCTTTCCATCTAAAATTAATTTATACCCCACCTCTAGATCTTGGCCATTAATTGATTCAAAAGAACATTTGATGACGGCNGGAATCTTAGAATCACCAAATAAAGAATCGACATTTGCCTCTCTTTCTTCTGCAAATTCAGCTCCAGGNCGATTGATATCTTGAGTTGCAGTATTATCCGCCATATATCCCCATGCGACATTTATCAGGATTAGAATAACGGCCCAACTCAATCTGTTCCAATTCATAATTANACCTCTATATCAATCAAAGACAATACNCTCTGCATCCATTTCAATTTCTTAATTTTCTGTATTTGATTTGTTGTTCCCGACCAAGGCCCTACTTCATCAGCACTAAATCCTACCAATTCAATATTTTCAGCACCTAAAGCAAGAGCGATACATACCGCCCGGTCACCATCGGTAAAGCCACCGGGATTATACATTCCTTCAATCTCTAGTGGCGTTTGGTGAGTTAATATCANCGGATGGTCTTTCGGCCATCTAGAAATTGCACTTCTCCATTGGTCGATATTATCNCCGTGNGCATGTAAGCAGATTGGGATTTTGGCATCAATAGCTTGGTCCAAATATGGCTCGCCATCAGCATCACTAACTACCAAAATAACCGAAGAATGGTCTTTTACAGCACCTATTGCCCCATCTGCAGCAATTATGGGAAATTCACTNACAACACCAGGTTCAGCAGCAGCGCCTACCACGCATATAGTTCCTGATAAGNTGAGGNTTATACTTGGGTTATTACACTCATTTCGCAGAGCAATAGCACTTTTTTGGTCAGAATCTAATGGCCATTGAAAAGCATCTCNAATCTCGCTTTGAATACTGACGAGTTCAGATGAGANGGGTCTCATGGANTCTTGCGACTAGTTTTCCATTGATGAATAAGAGGGTTCAAAAGCCATCGTGATTGAATCGATTTCGTGCCGAAGCCNATGGTCACTCCCGACCTCACCGATGAGGTGACACTCGCTCGTTATCCCTTCTTGCCACAGGCTAAAGGATGGATTTCTGAAATGGCTGCTAGGCACAAAATTGACCTAGACGAATTACTCGATGGTAATATGATGGATAAAGCAAGAATCCGCGCTCGTTCACGTTTGGTTGACTCTGTGGATGGCGAAGGAGGAGTGGAAGTTGCATCTGTTGGCGATATTCATACAGAAGAAGGGCGTTTGTTAGAGGCATTCTCATTTTATTATGCGAGATTGGTAGTTGGTGCTAGCGAAGATGAGGTCTTGATTAATCGCTGGGCTCAGGCAGAGGCAGAAAGAGCGCAACGCATACTCGAAAAGGACGATGGCGGCAAAACCCTTGCAACCATTGCTAGTACCTATCTTTCAGAATTTGAAATGGTTTCTAATAGAGAATGGAAAATTGGATTATCCGATTTTATCGAATTATGTACGGGCATCACAGGTACTCGTTGGAGATTGGCTAATTGTAATGTCGAAGATGGATGGGTATTACTCCACGAAGAAGAAAATTACTCTTCAAGAAAAAAATTAGCTAGGTTATTGCGCGAGAGGTTAAAGCAAGAAATCGTCAAAGAAGCATTTGAAAAAATGGCTAATATGGATGAAGGTCTTTCGATAAGGTTGTCTGAACCAGTTGGCATGATTAGAGGCTTAGTAGCTTCAAAAGCAGCTGAAACAATTGCACTAATAGGAGCAGGAGAAGAAGATTGGCCCCCCTGTATGAAAAAGATAGTTGCCGAACTCTCTCAAGGAGTAAATGTAAATCATTTCGGACGTGTATTCCTTGGAGCAATGTCTAGGACTTTGGGTTTACCTCAAGAGGTTACAGTNGATTTCTTCAGGACAGCACCAGATTTCAATGAAGGTACAACTACCTATCAAGTCGGACATCTTTACGAGCATGAATATACTCCTTCGGGATGTTCTAAACTCAAAGTAAACCACAATTGTGCTGTTCAAACTGGAGATGACCGTTTGTGTGACCAACCATGGATGGACCATCCGCTAAAGTACACGCGTGCTAAACAACGCCGTCGGAAAAAAATGGAAGAAACAGTAATCGCAGTTGCTCCGGACAAAATAGGAGATGCTTGATGAACTAATGCCACTTCAGGTGTATTACTTCGGAGGTGTTAATTTGGTAAGAACGCTGGTACTGACTGTAGATCGTGATAATGATCTTGGTATCAAAACCGCCATTCGAGGTCCAGTAATTGGTAGAAAACAAGTTCTAACCGCAGCATTACGTCTCGGTATTGCTGACCCNGAAGAAAGTGACACAAATGCAATACTTGGGGCTCTTCATCAGCACGACAATCTAGCTGAGATGGATAGCGAAGAAGACGAGGTCGAAATTGCAATCTTGACAGGTGATGAAAAAGTTGGAATGCGTTCTGATAGAGCAATTGCTGCACAATTGGAAGAAGTGGTAGCAGAATTTCAACCAGACCAAGCCATTCTGGTTACCGATGGAGCAGAGGATGAATCGGTTTTACCAATTATCCAAAGCCAGGTCAGAATAGACCACGTTGAGAAAATAATCGTTAAGCAATCTAAGGGAATTGAAGGAACTTATTACTACATTGTAAAAGCACTCGAAGACCCAAAATGGAGAGCAAAAATGCTGGTTCCACTTGGAGCAGTNTTAGCAATCTTCGGGTTAGGAATAATGCTTCCAGAGCCTTATGGCGGTATTTTAGTAGGGGCCTTACCTCTAATTCTAGGTTTGATTATCTTATCAAAGGGATTAGGTCTTGAAACAACGGTAGGAAGAATTGCACAAGAAATGCGCGAGAACACCGATGCTGCGATGTTTTCATCGCTTCTATGGACCTCTACGGTGTTTAGTGCAATCTTTGCTGTTGCTACGGGTTGGGAAAATTATTCTGATAGAGCAGCAACTGCAACAAGCGTTTCAGTAATCTGGGTTAGTGTATTTCATTCTGCATTAGCGTGGATTGTTATCGCTTTCCTCACATCTACAGCAGGTTTCATGATTTTACGTCTTAGAAAAGGGTCATTCTCAGGNCGCCTCATCGTATTATCNGTATTTGGAATGGTTGTATATTCATTCCTGGACAAGGGCCTAAAAATAGCAGAAGAAGTATTGCTTGGAGATGGTTATGAATTCTCTGTTAGAGGCATATTTGACGACTTATTAGAGCCATTGATGTGGATTGCAGTTTTGTGGGTAACCACTACAATTGTGCGCGCTGTACAAGCAAGGCAAGCCCAATCAGAACGCTATTGGGGAATTTAATCAATCGTGAATTATTATTGATATAATTCAAATTATATGATGATTAATTCCTGATTTTATATTTTATTNGAGGATTTATTATGACTAAGTTTCAATTACGCTGCCTTTCTTCAAAAGATTCAGTCGAAGATAATTACACACTCCACTATTCAGAAGATGCTTTATTGGTAACTGAATATGCTAACAAACTGTCAATAAANANCAACTATGACAGTATTATGAAATTCCAAGATTGGCTACCCCATGAAGGCATTTCTAAAAANCAGGTTGGAACTAGAACTTACAAAGCCGAAGAGCTAGGTATGGCGCTAGGAATGAGCAACCTCTGGGTTACTTTCCATGGATATTGGCCTGAAAAGCGCGGACTCTGTCCCACTGGTTCATTCAAAGACATGGAGGCTGTTCCAACTCTAATGCGATTGAAAGAGAAGGGTTGTAAGGGTCTGATTTGTGCTAGTGCAGGAAATACGGCNAGAGCATTTTCATACTTTTGCGGGCTTGATAATTTCCCTCTAATAGTAGTGGTAGGAAAAGATCACTTGGAAAGACTGTATTTGCCAGAAAATCATCCTAACAGTTCTNTAAAATTGATTGTTTTAGAGGACGGCGACTATTATGATGCGAAAATTTTCGCTAAGAAAATTGCTAAAAACTTACAATCATGGCAAATGGAAGGAGGCATTCATAANGTTGCCCGAAGAGATGGNATTGGTAGTTTGATTCTCGATGCTGCATTCACCATCGGTAAAATTCCTATGCATTATTTTCAAGGAATTGGAGGAGGGCCGGGNCCTGTCGGAGTCCATGAAATGGCTAACCGTTTAATCCAAGCTAAAATTTTCGAAGGGCCGGCCCCTAGGCAACATGTTAGTCAAAATGAAGAGCACTGCCCTATACACAATGCTTGGCAGGCAAAACGNCCAAAATTAATCGATTCNGATTTCCCAGAAAATGATGTAGAAGTATACTCTGATTACTTGTTGAATAAGGCTCCTGCTTACGAGGTGAAAGGAGGGGTATATGATATCTTAAAACAATCAAATGGTCAAACTTATATCGTATCAAAAGATGATGCGAAAAGTGCTAAATCATTATTCGAATCTATTGAGGGGATCGATATAATGTCACCTGCTGCAGTCGCTTTATCTAGCCTAATCCAAGCATTGGAAAATGGTGAAATCAAACCAGATGATTGTACAGTNCTAAATATCAGCGGAGGNGGGANTAGAACGGATGAAAAAAGACANAGAAATTGTCCAAATCACTCCCTGGAAAAAGATTTCAAAACACGATGACGTTAGTNTTGTTTTACAAGANCTTCAAGANTTAGAATCCTATACAGAGTAAATTAGTTGAAGTTCTCTAAGAGAATAATTTCAATCATAAAATATGGCTTCATGCATACATTGTGGGCATGTTACTTTGATTGGTCTAACATCTGGAATCCCTAAAGGACATGAACAGGCCGGACAAATGATTGCATGTCTAACCTGGGATTGGCTATCCATCCCTTTTTCTGAGGGGTCATATTTCATCCTATATTGATCAGGCCTTTCGATATAAGTTGGTGAGTTTACAACAGGTTGTGCTGCTGACAAATCCACTTCTTCCTTGTAGGGAGCCGGAACAAAATCATCCATATGCCCAGTATTTGCAGCCGGTTGACTTCCAGAATTAAACGCTGCCAACTCGATCTCGATCTCTGCTAGTGAGATGCTATGTTCTCTTGAGATAGTATCCATCTCAAGCATTTGGTCATATCCAGATAGGGAGGATAGTTTTGACAGCACATCATGGGGTAGTGGCATGTATGACCCTCGGCCCATCTTTGCCAATGAAGGTTCGTTTTAGGTGCATAATTGCTGATAACTTTCTTTAATTCGGGGATTAATTGCCAGAAAAATCCACATTATCAAATAATTATATCCGCTTTTCGACTAAAACCTTCCACATTAAAGTAATAATTAGCATCCAAAATACTGATGGGTTCATATAGGTAAATGGGCCGGCCGCCAGCCATAAGGAGGAGTAAAAATGGGATTGACTAAATCAAAGAAAATCGCTGATGGAAGAGAACGCTCTAAGGCTGTTCGCTCGTTAACTTGCGGACAGGTCATGACCAAGCCGCGTCTATTGATTGAAACCGCCAGCGTAGCAGAGGCATTAGACAAGATTACTATCAATGAATGGGACCATTTATTCATCATTAATTCAGAGAGAGTACCGATAGGCAGAGTACATGCTGTTGATTTGTTAAAATTGATTGCCAAGAAGAGCGTAAACCGAGAGGTTGCTTGGATGCATTCGATTCCAGCAGGCCAATTGGTAACACAAGGAACTATGACTATGCGTGAAAAAACTCCTTTACTCAAAGCAGCAGCATTGATGTTGTCAAATGACATCAATCAATTGGCTGTTGTAGATTCGGAAGGTAGTATCGTTGGAGTTGTAAGTCACAGTACCGTCGCTAGGATACTCCCTCGCTTCATTTTGTGAAAATCCTTTCAAATGAAGCGCTGTCGTCGCAGTCATATGGTCGAATCTTCACCGCGCCTCTGGCCATACACTCCAACTAATTCGCCGCGGCCATTACCCCCGGGATCTATTTTTTATTCCTCCAAAGGGATATGCGAGATAATCGCACCTGAGATGCCTGACAGTGAAACCATTTCTCTTGAACAATTACGCGACTATATCGCCGATCATGTATTCGAAGATGGTAGTAAATTGAGTGAAAAAATCGATTTAACAAAACGTAGACCACTGCTAATCAGTGGAGAATTAGCAAATCCATACCGCTTGAGCGATATCAATGCCAGTGATATGCCAATAATTCCAGTACGTCTTGAAAACATTTGTCGAACATGGGCAGATAACCTCGATGCAAGAGATGTTCAGCCCGGGGTACACCATGTCACGCTCGCTCGTTCACCGGGTTGGTGGGAAGTAACCTATCTCACTCTACTTGAACTACCCGAGATGAAGAGACTTGTTCAATGGCTAGATGGCCCTCATGCCAATACTTGGTTGCCCAAGAGGTTAGCTGAAGGCAACATTCGACTTGAATCAGATATGGAAATTGGAAATCCCACTTTAGAGGAGATCTCATGGGATGGCGTTACAGAAAAGGTCACCGTTGAGATGCCTGCTTCGAACGGTCCAACATTGGACCTATCCTCAATAATGGTTCCAATTAATTCGCGNCAAGGCTGCTATAATAGCCGGGGGCGCATCATCAGATGCACTCATTATCCTCAAAGTAAATTCCACGAGGANCTGTTTAGAAGAGGCTCTTCTTTCAAGTGGGGAGACCTACTTTCCTACTTGTGAGAACTCNTTGGTTATTGGGCCCCGGGGCGCTCCCCTGATAATCCCTTATACCGTCCTCACCAAATAATATACATGAACGGAGAAGGATCGCAAAAAGCAGCTCGCCTACACAGGCTAAAGAATGAAATTATTGATTACGTAACCAAGCACCCTGGATGTTCAGCAGCAGATATCGTAGATCACCTTTCAAACACACTNCGAATGCGTAATCATGGACTTACAGCTCGAAANGTAGGATTCTTTATACCGCGTTATCTAAAACATACTGTGATGTTTAATCTTGACAGTTCTACNGGTAAACGAATCTATTCTGTCGCCTAAATGGTAAAATCGCCTTACTGATTGGGCTGACANAATGGANTACCCTTCNGCAGAACAATTGTGGCCTAGTTTGGATGAAACGCAAGGCCGTATGCCTTGTTTTCCCAATGGTGCTGTTTGGTCTGTTTTACCGACGCTGAAAGGTCAAATGTTGGATATGCTTACAGAAATAGGCTCATGTTTACGTGACGGTGTTAGTACAGACGATTCAAATGGTATAATTCATATNGATTCAACAGCAATAGTAGAGCCGGGAGTCCACATCATTGGGCCAGCGTACATTGGGCCAAATTCTACTCTNAGACATGGGGCATATGTTAGAGAATATTCTTGGATATGTGCCAATTCTTTAGTTGGTCATGCCAGTGAAACAAAGCATAGTATCCTTCTACCNGGAGCAAAAGCTCCGCATTTCAACTATGTTGGAGATTCGGTATTAGGCCCAAACGTCAATCTTGGTGCAGGAGTTAAACTGTCTAACCTCCGCAATGATGGAAAAGAAGTTCATGTGATATTAGATGGTCAAAGAATTGCATCTGGCTTAAGAAAATTTGGAGCAATCTTGGGCGAAGATTGCCAACTAGGATGCAATGCAGTAACAAATCCTGGTGTTGTTTTAGGAATCGCTTCTACAGTAATGCCTAATGCTACCGTTACCGGAATTCATGGTCCTGCTTCACATCATAGGTGATATGATTGCTTTTTGGAACCGATGGGATTAGAGGAAAAATTGTACCATCTCCCGGTTGTGATGAAGATGCGATTAGGGACCTTCAAGAAAATAGAGCGGTATCTCCTCGTCTAATGCGTTTGGTAGGAGAGGCCCTCTCTAGGATTCTTAATCCATCTGATAAGATAATTATTGGATGGGATGAAAGACCTGGTAATACCAAATTGGTTCAACATCTAACCCAAGGTCTACATCTCAATGATTGCAAGGTTATTCATGCGGGTAATTGTGCTACACCAGGGTTACATAACGCCATTTTGGAGACTGGCTCTAATCTCGGTTGCATGATAACAGCAAGCCATAACCCAGTTACAGATTCAGGCATCAAAGTGTTTGATCATGAGGGCTACAAAACTGGACCTAGTTTAGAAGCTGAAATCTCTGAGATTATGATTCAGTTAGCTGCAGAAGATCGGGAATGGGATGAAGATTATCTCGAGGAAATCTCAACTCCTGATTTCTCATTTAATGCTAATTTAGCACATCAGGAATTGCTAATTGTACGGCTTGCTGAATTATCTAGTATTTTTGCACCACCAGATTCAAACAGCCTACTGCTAGATTGTTCTAAAGGAGCAGGAACATCTTGGCTATCCTCAATACTTACTGAGTTTGGAGTAATCGCAGAAGAAATATCACATGAAGCCCAAGCGCTAAACCAAAATTGTGGGGCAGGAGAATTATCACCAACCGATAGTTGGACTTGGGCTGAGGCGGCAAATTCCAATCATCTTCTAATCGGCAAATTAACTCCAAGACCTGCTGGTGAAGTTATCGCTGCGGCTTTGGATGGTGATGGCGACAGGTGCCTATTTATCGTCAGTACACAAGATGGCTGCGAAGTATTGGATGGCGATGGTATGGCGGACCATATCCTAAGAGCAGCAAACGGTAAATGGCATCTTGCAGCAAGTATAGAATCGGATTTATCTCTAGTTTCATCTCTCTCTCGTCTCAATGCGGATTTACAATTTACTCAGACCGCAGTAGGCGATAGATGGCTCTCGCTTGCTTTACGCGATAGTGAATGTTCAGTAATCGGAGTTGAAGATTCAGGTCATTTAGTGATGTCAGCCCCTAATCCAAATGGAGGCAGATGCCTAGTCGGCGATGGAGCCGCAAGTCTAATCGCAGTACTTTGCGCGATGGCGGTTAGAGATAAACCACAGCCGTTTGAAAAAGGTTTCAAGCAACGAATCTCTATCAAGGATACCAATCGCTCATTATGGACTGGAGATAATTTACTTGCAGATGAGGTTGAAAAAATGACCTGCGAAACTCTTGGCCCGATGAAAAGATCGAGACTAAACGGCGAGCCAAATCTGATGCTTCTTGAAACCGATGGAATCTCTATTGGAATTCGTAATTCAGGGACTCAGGCTAAAACAAATGTTAGTCTTAGGATTGCCCCAGGTATCGATTCGACAAATTCAGTCAAGATTACACAACAAATTGTACAGTATCTAACCGCGGCCTTGGTAGAAAATTAAGTTCTTGCAATTTCTTCTTCCATTACTTGTCCAATCCAAGTTACCAATCCGAGTAAAATCGCTGTTGCAAATAGCATTATCAAAGCCATAGCACTACTTGCTCCAACAATCAGTAGAGCTCCAGCAACCAACCATGCAATCACCAAATCAACCGCTCCAATTATTCTCCAAGCGCGTCTTAATGTAACGACTCCAATCAACCAAGATACTGTTGAAACCAGCAATAAAGCAACCATAAGTCCTACCGTTAGTTTTTCTGAATAAGTAAACACTCCAGCCGGTAATAACAAATGACCAATCCAAAGTCCGGCAGGTAACCATAGGCCTTTCTTTGCAACAGTAGCAAAGATTCCCAATGCCAATCCACTCAATCCAAGAACAATTGCGAAGTAAGACGTAGTTTCATCAAGAGGTTCTACCCAATTGGCCAGTGTGAACCAACCGTATGGTGCAAATACCGCACAACCGACCAATACTGCAGGCTGTGTCCATTTGACCCCATTTCTAACCACCAATGCGCATGCGATTAATCCGGCAGGTCCAACACTGAGTAAAACAACCATAGCAGCCCATCCGAATCTTCCAGCCGCACCGCGGTGGTCGCCTAGACCTCTCTTGAGCCTCTCATTTTCTACCCATTCATACAATAGCACTGCAGCAAGCAAAAATGCTTCAACACTCCACACCGGTATTCGCCATGAATTAGATACAAATTGTGTTGGGTCTACCATTAATTGGTCAAGCCCCATCAAAGCNGTCAACATACGCGCAACCAACAATAAAATTACAATTCCTTCCAATGCAGAAGGAACTCTTAGTCCAAGGTCTGTACGTCCTAGCAATGAAATTCCAGCTAAAATGATTAATGCTACGAGCATCACCAATAATCCCCATTGGTCAGATAGTATACTTTGAGCATCACCCACTCGTGATGCTACATGAATTAATGCTAGTCCACCCATGGTAACTGCAATCGGGGATTCTATTCCCATCATATCAGGTAAATGTAAGCCAACCTGATCTGCCCTCCACCTTGCTATACCAATAAACAGTATTGAGATAAATGATGCGAGCGCAATCGCAACCAAACCTTGGTTAGTACTCCAAGCAAGGAATACTGCAATCATTATTGTTACAGAAATAAACGAAAGAACGATTGTAGGTTTATGATGGATATCTCCTACGATGAGNTCTTTTTCTCCAATAGAACCTCTTCTCTTCGANCGTTTCTTTTGCTTTTCAGCCAAAGCGATCATTTCAGCATCNACAATCCGNATACTNGTACCGCCACCGCTGGNCAAACTCTGTTGNTTTTCCAATACCTGGCGACTAATTTCGGCTCTTTCATCATGCTTGATTAGACGTGCTTCTCTAGCACTGACTTGCTTCATTCTGGAACGAATTTCACCTTGAGCTGCTAACCATGCTCCTGTGGCAATAAATCCTATGACAGAGAGGTATAGGGTCATAGAGTCCCCTTCTGAGTTCGCTGCTAGTCCAAAGGAGACCAACACCGCAATAGAAGCCATTGCTGGGGGTAATAACCTCTCAAAACTGGAGGCTCTTGGTAGATACAAAGCCGCGATTATCGCAATTGAAGAAAAGGCGGCTAAGCGTAAATTTTCAACACCCTGAGGCAGCATATCACTGTAGGTTAATTCTTGAGATGGCGGGTTATCAAGTCCGATGATTATTCCCATTACCGCAATGAATCCCAAAACAATTGTAACCAATTTACCAGGCATCAATGCTTCATGTGAGAGTTTTTGTCCTTCAACCCTCTTCCTATTATTCTCCTCACACCATTCTACAATCATCCCGCCAGATATACCTAATATTATGATCCAGCACGCACCAAAGCCAAATTTCCATTCAAGAACTAAGGCTGCTATAGCCCACGAAATTAGAATCATACGCGGAGTTCCTTGATGCCGGTCCATNCGAATAATCATAGAATGTGATAACAATAATCCTGCCATTATGATGACCAAACCAGTTGCAGGTAATCCGCCAGCTCTGGTGACAAATAGAATTGTTACAAGCGCCAATAAGAATCCAATATTCCATAATCGCATCAGTCCACTATCGCGCATTCTTGCGCTTAACTCAGACATGCCTAGCAATCGAGAAGCAAGGTTAACCCCCGTCTCTCCTAATTTCAGGTTCAAAGGAATTGACATACCAACTAAACCAATCATGTAGAATGTTAGGTCATTCTCTAAAATGTTGATTGGAATGATGTCTGTTGAGATAAGTCTATTTTCGAAGTCACTTGCGAAAAAGATTAACCAAAACCACGGCGCTATAGCCGCAGTTCCTGCTAAAGATGGCGAATCTCTCTGTATAGCGAGCCAAGCTAAACCTAGCCAAACAATCATTTGAGAAGCGAGCAAATATCTCGCTCCAACCTCTGCATCATTTGCTGGAATCAATAATGTTAGCAATACTACAATCACGATTGCGCCAGTCCACAATACATGGTCTGATACTGCGTGTTGATGATTCAGTAATGTTATGGCTGTAATCGCNGTACTTAAAACAGCATAAAGAGACCACGGGTCTAATACTGGTACTGANAATAAACCTANGTCCATCACTATCAATAATGTCAGTAATATTGGGGCTGGCCAAAGTGCATACTTCTGCAATTTCTGCCAATCAACACCGCGAACTACAAGATAAGAAGGACCAAATGCAGAGATTAACAAGATTAGTTGTGCAAGCGCATAACCCGTTTCAAGCCGATTNGANGCGATTGCGAGTAATGCTCCAATCATTCCCAATCCAACCGATACAGCCCATAATCCCGGTTTTCCAAGTCCCATTCCATTGAAAGCGTCACTAAACCAATTGTCCTCTTTAGCAAATACTGCTGCCATTATTGCGTTTAGACCAGTAACTCCGAACATTAGCAGGAACAATAGCAGTGGGTCTTCGAAGGGGAGGATTGGGACAGAGNCGATTACCCAGCCAGAACTAATTGCATGAAGNCCAATCCACAAATAAGATACTGCAATTCCTAAAGATGCTAGGTTCCCAGATTTCCTAACATATGCTAAGCCATGCATTAGCAAAGTTCCAATTCCAATCATCAAAGCAACGCCTTCTTGGCCATATAAGGCGCCAGCAGCACTTCCAATCGCAAGTAAAACCAATGTTGCTTGAGCGGCTATCGCATCTTCATTATGTCGTTGAGCAATTCCAATATTTACTCCTACCAATAACAGCAATAATGCTCCCAATTGGTTAGGNTCAACCCAGCCCCAACCAGACATAGAAATCGCTAGACCATAAAGCAACTTCATCGAAATAATTACCCAAGTAATNCCCAGCAAATGCATCCTTGGTTTCGGTATCCAAATCTCTCCAAGCCACAGACCAAAAGCAGCCATCAATATTAATCCAAACGCGGATAAAAAGTGATTTTCAAAAATCGTGCCAACAATTGCCCCAATNGCAGACCATGTGACGACCATTGAGATCATCAAACCGAGATGAAGACGTTTTTCTCCCTCGATTGCGTATTCGGTCACGCTATCCATTTCAGGTGCTTCATCCACTGTACCATCACGATTTATTCGAGATGGAGCATCTCCTCTTGAAAAAATATCAGCAACTTCACCTACGGCAATATCCTCAGATTCTATTTCAGCAGGCTCCTCTGTTTCTTTTTCCGGTTTAATCTCCTCGATATCAGATTTAAGAAAATCACCAAGATTTACTCCNGCACCGCTTTCAAAACCCCTTTTTGCAAGGATGTCGTCGGCAGGTTTCCCGTCTTCCACAACCAATAACCAAAGAAGAGGTCACTTGAATGTCACCCTTGCAAAGGTCAAACTTCATCAAATCTAAGAGTAATTTCACTATTATCGAACCGTAAACGACAAAGACAGGCCGCGATTCGGGGAGGTATGGCAGATGCCTTTGGCGTACCTTCCGGTAGCCTCAATTTCTCTACAAATGCCACAATATACTGGAATCTCGGCGCCAATGATTTGATAGATTTGGCAGTCGAAAGAGGAGAAGGCGTACTTTCGGCTCACGGCGCTCTAGTTACTGAAACCGGGGAGCGTACTGGGCGTTCTCCAAATGATAAATTCATAGTTGACGAAAGTTCTACATCTGAAGATGTAAATTGGGGCGATGTAAATATCGCAACTGATGCTGCTACCTTTGAACGTTTGAAAATACAGGTTCTCGAATATCTCGGAAAGCGTGATACATTATTCGTCCAAGATTTATACTGCGGCGCAGAAACTAGCGAGGCTTTGCCGATTCGAATAATTAACCAAACAGCATGGCATAACGCATTCGCACGCAATATGTTCGTTCGTCCTACAAGTGAGCAACTTGGAAATCATGAGCCCCAGTTCACCGTATACCATGCACCTCATTTTGAGGCTGAGGATGAAAATTTGAATTCACAGTGCTTTGTAATCGTAAATTATAGTTCTGGAGAAGTCATTATTGGCGGAACACGATATGCTGGTGAAGTAAAGAAGTCAATCTTCAGTATAATGAATTTGATTTTACCCAAGAAGGGAATCCTTCCAATGCATTGTTCAGCTAATACGACAGGGGAAAATACCGCTGTATTTTTCGGTCTTTCTGGTACTGGAAAAACAACTCTTTCTGCCGACCCTAAACGCGCTCTAATTGGCGATGATGAACACGGCTGGGGCGCTAACGGAGTCTTCAATTTTGAAGGTGGATGTTACGCTAAACTAATCAATCTCTCAGAGGAAGATGAACCAGAAATCTTTGGAACCACAAAACGCAAAGGAACCGTACTCGAAAATATTGTATTAGATAGTGACGGAGTTCCTGATTTCTTTGATACTACTAAGACTGAAAACACTAGAGGCTCTTATCCTATTGAGTTCATCGATAATCGAACCAAGGATAGTAAAGGAGGTCATCCTCAAAACGTGATATTTCTCACCTGTGACGCATTTGGAGTTTTACCCCCAATTAGTAAACTGACGCCCTCTCAAGCAGCATACCATTTCATCTCAGGCTACACCGCAAAGGTCGCTGGAACTGAAATCGGTGTAACCGAGCCTCAAGCGACCTTTTCAGCTTGTTTCGGAGAACCGTTTATGCCAATGCATCCTGGAGTTTATGCTGATCTGCTATCTGCAAAAATGGCAGAACATGGCTCGACTGCATGGCTGATCAATACCGGTTGGAGCGGTGGTTCATACGGAGTTGGTAAAAGAATGAAACTCAGGTTAACTCGTGCTATGCTTAATGCTGCTTTGGAAGGAGAATTAGAAAACTGTGAATACATAGTTGATGAGCGATTTGGGTTTGAGATTCCAACCTCTTGTCCAGGAGTTCCTGAAGAACTTCTAATCCCACGTCAAACTTGGGCTGATAAGAGCGATTATGATGCAACAGCGGATAAGTTGGCTGATATGTTTAATGCTAACTTCAAGAGATATTCTGCAGGAGTTTCTGCAGAAGTAAATGCGGCAGCCCCCACAAATTAAGGCAAAAACCGTACGTAGTACGGAGTGATAAGAGAACCGTAGTTTGATAACGCACTGTGTGATAGGTAAAGTCGGTGAGGAACATGCGTACACGCCCCCTACTTCTAGCAGCCATACTAATTCTGACTACTCTTGCCCCACTTTCTTCAGCAGGAGTGGAACCGATTATCGACGATGAAAAGACTTCAGAACAAGTGGTTGATTTCGATTTACCGATAAGATATATCGATGATATCCAGCCTCGTACCCTAACAAGTGAGACAAGCGGACGGGCACCCTGTAGTACAATCCAATCCGATGGTGGAACTGCAGGCGATGCAGGAAACACCAGTACTACCTCGAAAGATTTAGGCTCCAATCCAAACAGTGGTTCAACCGGTGGATTGACTGGGTGCGTAGATACAAACGACCCTGAAGATTTGTTCAAGGTAACAACGACTGCAGGAAAAGATGTTGATATCGAATTAGTAGTTCCTGCAAGCGCAGATTTCGATTTGTATATTGTAGATTCTGCAGTAACCTATGCATACGATCGCTCAGAATACAATGATCCTCTTGAGAAAGTAACGACAGCCGGAACGAACCTATCAGGCCAAGCTGCAACTTTCTACATCTATGTAACCGCGTATTCGGGAGATGGACAGTATACGCTTAGGGTATGGACAAATAACACAGTACCTCGCCCAGATATGACCATTACTGCAATCTCTCATCCGCCTAAGGCCCTTGCTGGAGATACAATAAATGTCAACTATACTGTAGCAAACCTTGCAAATAATTCATCTGCAAATACAGGAGCTTTTGATGTCTTCTTCATCCTTTCAACAGATACGACATATGATCAATTTGATACCATTCTAGATGATGTTTCCAAAGAGACAGATATTGCTGCTAGTTCCAATAGAACTACTACAATGTCGATTACTTTACCAGCGAATCTTACCAATGATTCCTACTATTGGATTGTATGGGCTGATGGTTATGGAAATGTAACAGAAAGTAACTCCACCAATAACGATATGACTTCAATGAGTCAAATGGTAGTTGGGAAGGACTGTTTTGACCTTGTTGGAGGAGTTCAAAATGATGCAAACCTTGGCGTAGATGCAGCAAATGAACAATCCAATGCCACTAATATGGGCAGCAATATTACTGCCACTTACACTGGATGTATGGATGCGGCAGATGGTGATGATATATTCGCCTTCGATGTTCCAGCAGGCCATTATATCGAAGTATCTATGACTGCCGAAGATAATTCTTCAGATTTGGATTTGTTCATACACAACAGTACTAACGTCGAAGTCGATAGAGGCTATACTTCTTCTTACCCTGAAACCGCTACTGCTAAACTTACTGCTTGGGAAGGCGTCGGCGACACATATTACGTAAACGTCTCACATTACAGTGGCGTTTCAAATTACACTCTTGATGTCTGGACTAACTATTCCATACCAGCGCCTGATCTACTAATTGAATCTGTAACCGGGCCAAGTAGCGGAATGCCAGGAGATGCAGTAACTGTAGCAGCCATGGTAAACAATAATGGTACCGAGGATGCAAATTCAAGTTTCATTGTTCGAGCATATCTAACCGCTTACCTAGATGTAAATTGGTTTGATTATCAAATCGGAGAAACTACAGTCAGTAGTATGGCGATAAACACCCCTCAAACAGTTCTAATCCAATCCGTTTTACCAACTGGATTAGTTGAAGGCGAGTATTACTTATTCGTAGTAGTGGATGAAGACGAAATGATCGAGGAAAGAGACGAGGATAACAACATGCTTCGTAAGAATACTGCATTCGGTGTAGGTAATGAGGAGACTGCTTGTAATAATCAAGACGATGCTAGCACTGGGGCAGACGCAGGAGATACCGCTGGAAACGAAGCAGACCTAGGCCAATANTCTCAAACAGAATATCGCGGTTGTATCGATGGAAATGACCTCTCAGACCATTACACAATCAGTCTTGCAGCAGGAGAAACCCTCAATGTAACCCTTGTCGATGCTCCAGGAGGAGAGGCGAATCTCGACTTATTGTATAGTGATGGAACACAAGTTGACTCTTCCTTCGATTGGTTTGGAAATGAAGCAAATTATGTTAGCACATGGGATAGTGATTATAATTCAACAGCAGGAACTTACACNTTGATAGTAAANCGTTCATCTACTTGGTTAAATGATGGAGGAGCAGGTACCTACAGATTATTGATTGGTGAACCTTCTGAATGGGTTGCACCTTTCACTTGTAATGGCCATTCTGACCCCTCAAGTAGTTCAGATGCTGGAACAGGTCTTCTCAATCCAAGCGATTTGGGTACAGACCCAGATTTGGAAGGTCAAGGATGTCTGGATGACCAAGATATTTCAGATGCTTACAGATTCAGTCTGAGCGAATTCAACAATGTAGAAATTAATTTCATGCAAGATGATGAAACTCCAGTAATCACTACTTTGTATGATTTTGATGGAAATATGATACTTGATTGGGATGGTATGATGTGGAACTCGATGAATACAACATATGAAGGTATGAACGGTCAATTTACTTTGGTTGTACTATCTCTACAGTCAACTGGTTATTACAATCTCTCAATTACCACTACAGAACCAGCTCCAGCAGATTTAGAGGTAATGGATGTAATGTGTCCAAGCGATGCAATCAGTGCTGCTGAAGTTGCTTATTCGTTCAGTGTTATCAATAACCGAGGGCCTACCGACATAACCTTTGAATGGCACTTTGAGTTATTAGACCCTGCAGGTAATGTATTACCATTGACAGATTCTAATTCTCTTTCGACATATGCTACATATGGACAAACCGTTGTAAACAAATCAGGTAATTTCTTCCTTGAGGAAACTCTTCCTTCTGGAGACTATTCNTGNCGAGTCACAATCGATGTAACNGATATGNTCGCTGAATCTGATGAAGACAACAATATGATGGAAGGAGAGACCTTCTATGTCCAAAACGAAGCAGAACTCTGGGCTAATGATGTAGACCGTGATGGTTACAATACAACAGACTCTGGAGACGGTATCGTAGATGATTGCCCTAATACATGGGGAGAATCTTGGGGAGACCGCTATGGATGTGCAGATCTAGATGGTGATGGTTGGTCCAATCTGAATGATTTCGACCCATTGAATGAAAACCAATGGCTAGATGAAGATGAAGACGGATTTGGAGACAATTCTTCTGCATATGGCGGAGACCAATGTCCTGGCGTATATGGTGTAGAAAATGGTGAAGGTGGCGATGGATGTCCTCCTGCCTTTGTCGATACTGATGGTGATGGAATTGAAGATATGGAAGATGACTGTCAAAACACACCTGATGGAATCATTGTAGATGAAACTGGATGTGAAGAAATAATTGATGACAACAGTGGTGACGGAAATAGCGACGGAACCGGTGATGGAGACAATCTCGGTGACGATGATAATAATGACAATCTCAATGATGATGATGACACTAATGATGAGGCATCAGTAACCGATTCTACCGAAAGTGGTGGTATGGATATTATGACCATTGGTGGAATTAGTGGTGCAGTCATAGTTGTTATTCTATTGACATTGTTAATGGTACGCAGAGGTGGCAAGGATGGCTTAGCAGACGAGGCATTCACAAATGCAGCATTCGCTGACCCAATGGCAGGAATGGCAGCAGGCGATTCTTCAATTACGGCAGAACAATTGGCATACGAGCAGCAACTAATGGCAGCGGGATACCCTGCAGATTACGCAAGGCAGTATGCAGATCAGCACTTCCGCC
The DNA here is from genome assembly GCA_002706615.1 of Methanobacteriota archaeon. GTDB lineage: Archaea > Thermoplasmatota > Poseidoniia > Poseidoniales > Poseidoniaceae > MGIIa-K1. The sequence goes on along the minus strand of PALS01000020.1, from coordinate 3,275 downwards.
CATGGCTAAACCAGTGAATTAAATCAGCCTTTGACCGCAAAAAGGTCATGAGTAACCGATGTTCAGCAGGTAATATGACGAACGTTATGATGCAAACCAGCGCCGGCGATATCACCATTCGCTTATTCACTGACCAAGCCCCAGACACAACTGCAAACTTCCTGAAGTTAGTAGACATGGGATATTACAATGGCTTACATTTCCACAGAGTAATTGAGCAATTTATGATTCAAGGAGGATGTCCTCATTCCAAAGATCCAATGAGCCCTCGAGCAGGTACAGGTGGCCCTGGTTGGCAAATACCTTGTGAACCATCAGCACTAGCCTTGAAGCATGACAAGCCAGGAATACTTTCAATGGCTAATGCTGGAAGAAATACCGGTGGAGCTCAATTCTTCCTAACAACCGTAGCAACACCTCACCTAAACGGNAATCATGCAGTTTTCGGGGAAGTTGTAGGCGGAATGGATGTAGTAAGGGCTATTGAAACATGTAGAAAGNTAAGAGGCGACAGGCCAGCACAACCTCAACAGATNANGTNNGTAGTNCGCGCCTGAACTTCACTTCTAGACATNATGTAGCAGTACAATGGGTGTTAAGTCTCCCAGTACATTNCCTACCCATCTTGCTACCATTNTTTGCATAGGTGCTGAGATNGAGGATAAACCTTGCATTGTNGAANCAATTATNGTAATTTTTCAAGACTGAGCTTGAATGATTGCAAATTTTTTTTCCGTGATTCNTTTCTATCNATTATTGGATTTGGATAGTCTCTGCCNATCAGACATNCTGCTGATTCTTGGATNTGCAATGGAGCNAAATGTGGCTCAAAGATGTATTTTGAGGGAAATTCAGAAAGTTCTGGGANCCAGTATCTNATAAATTCGGCATCCTTNGTTTCAACNTTCAAACTCGATTTAGAATCAGGACAGGGATTGTATATTCTATAATANGGCATTGAGAATGGTGCAACTCCTGCTAACCAAAGCCAATTTCCATTATTCAGCGCCCAATCACTATCAATTAATTTACGCTCAAATATATCCCTGCCATGTGTCCANNTTTGCCATAATTGACCACGAGTCAGAAAGCATGAAACAGCGTGTCTTCCAAGGTGATGCATCCAACCTGTAGCGTTCAATTGACGCATCATGGCATCAATAAAGGGAAATCCAGTTTGACCCGAATCCCAAGAATCGAGCAGTGCATGGTCTAATTCCCCCCATTCGATTTCTTTACATTGAGAATTGCCTGAATCTTGGTCCCAATTCTCAACAGATCTTGAGAGGAGGTAAAACATTTCTCTGAACAAAATTTGCCCATGAATTGAAACTGGAGGTACAGTATGTTCACTTGATTGTTGTATTTCCGAGCATGAGTTCCACAATCGTCGTATCGATAGACAACCAGTACTAATGTAGGGCGACAATCCAGTGGTTGTTGGTTCCATTGGATTACCTTGAATATTTGTAGAAATTGACTTGGGTTTGTTAAAACTCTTAACATAATCATTCTGAGAGNTTACCTTCTTTTCCAATCTTGTAATTGCCTCATTTTCCCCACCACGGAAATANCCAGACGTNCTTAGCNAGGGCCGGATTTGGTCGAGTGAAACTCGATATTNTGAATTCACCGATAGANCTTGCNTGCNTTTATTTGCTGAAGGNTTTGGGTCATTTGTTTTGAACACAATATTATCGAAATCTCCGAACTCNGTTTTGAACAATCGGACCATATCTTTCATTGATTTAGGTGGTTTATACCCTGAAGAATTTATGATTGCTTCAATGTCAAGAATGGTTTGACTTGAGGGAAATGATTTGGCAGACCAATTTTGATTCGTGTTGATTAAATTTTTTTCAATGAATTCGGATTGTTTTCTATCTCGGGGAGTTGTAGAATATTCCTTTAGTAAAATCACCTCGAATGGTTGTAATTGTTCCCTGATTGACTCTAAAACTTTTAAGCAATCACCTGAAAAAACATGTAAGTCAAGATCTAATTTATTTTTCAAATTTTGATGCAGATTCTCAACACAATCAAACTGGAATCGTAATCTATGCTCTCCCATACTTTGGGTGCTTCTCTGATGAATTTTTTCATCAAAGATATATATTGGAAGTATCATATCGACATTCTCAGATTCATAGGACCAAGACAATACTGGATTGTCATGGATACGCAAAGAGTTACGGAACCATACAACAGCAACTTGCACGTTACCCGGTATCTGATTGAGGGTTTAAGCATCTGTATATTTTCATAGAGACGTGAATGTTCCACGCAAAGCCTATCCAAACATCAATTCCACTCGCATGGGTATTCGGATGAACCCATCCAACTTATCCGACTCGATTGATTGCACTTTCAAGAAACTCGTGCTTTGAGATTGAGTTTCGCTAACAAAACTAAGTACTCGCTGCTCTAAGGTTTTCACATGGAAAACGAAAATAAAGGTCTGACATTAGAATTACTACTGAAAATAAACGCTGCCTATCTCATGATTTTCGCGATTGGGCTGGTATTTGCTGGTAAGACATTCCTCGAACTGATCGGGCACTCGACCACATCAGAGGGGATGATCAACGTAGGTATGTGGGCAGGAGCTGCGGTGTTTGGTATTGCAATGCTGAATTGGACCGCTGAATCATTCACTGGTGAGAACCTGAAGCCATTTGGAATGATGCAATTCTACATCTGGCTTCCATTAATCATCGTCAACATCTACACACTTGCATCAGGCGTCATCGATCCAGGTATGAACATGGTCACAGCAAATCTACCCTGCGTGCTCCTTATAGCTGGCCTCTTCTACATGAAGTCGAAAGATTGAATGATTATACAACCCATGTGAAACGACGGGTTTGCAATGGGTACCCTCTCGAAACCCGTCGTTTCAAAGGGGGGCCCTCTGAAAAGCAATTCCTTAGACAAGCAAATGAAGTAGGACTCTATCCGAAAAATATGGGCTTCCAGTCATTGTATGAAGGGCAACACGGTTGGAATCGACGAGGATTCATAGTCGCCTTTGTTGTAAATTTGCTACTATTTACATTTGAAGGCTCTAATTCAGTATATGCTGATGGTATCAACAGTGATTGGACATTCTTTGTTAAATTCGTTATTCTCCAATTTGTTTGGTGGGCTATTATTGGATTTGTGTGTGCATGGGTGATCGTCGACTGGCGACAATACAAAGAGCACATATTCGATGATGCAGATAGTGGAAACCCATAGGGCGAATGGGTCTATCCGAATACCCATTGAAACGGAAA